>DASUIK010000210.1:0-11966 GCA_036279795.1 Burkholderiaceae bacterium
TCGAACAGGGCATCAAGAACCTCGACGTCGAGATCAAGGGCCCCGGCCCGGGTCGCGAGTCGTCGGTGCGCGCCCTGGGTGCACTGGGCATCCGCATCGTGTCGATCTCCGACGTGACGCCGGTCCCGCACAACGGCTGCCGCCCCCAGAAGCGTCGCCGCATCTGATCTCGCTCTGCTTTCTCCGTCGGTTGCCTGCGGAAACGCCGGCAACCCTTTTTCATTAAGCCCACCGCCAAGCTGACTCTCGGCATGGCTCCTGCGGCAGACCCGCAGCAGATTCAAGGACAACACCGTGGCACGTTATCTCGGCCCCAAGGCCAAACTCTCCCGCCGTGAAGGCACCGACCTGTTGCTCAAGAGCGCACGCCGCTCGATCAGCGACAAGGCCAAATTCGACAGCAAGCCTGGCCAACACGGCCGCACCTCGGGCCAGCGCACCTCCGATTTCGGCGTGCAGCTGCGCGAGAAGCAAAAAGTCAAGCGCACCTATGGCGTGCTGGAGCGCCAGTTCCGCCGCTACTTCGCTGAAGCCGATCGCCGCCGTGGCAACACCGGTGCCAACCTGCTGTTCCTGCTGGAATCGCGCTTGGACAACGTCGTTTTCCGCATGGGCTTTGCCTCGACCCGTGCCGAAGCCCGTCAAATCGTGTCGCACAAGGCGATCGAAGTGAACG
This sequence comes from Burkholderiaceae bacterium, assembly GCA_036279795.1. Lineage (GTDB taxonomy): Bacteria > Pseudomonadota > Gammaproteobacteria > Burkholderiales > Burkholderiaceae_C > Hydrogenophaga. Next base: position 677 of record DASUIK010000210.1, read on the forward strand.
GCAAGAGCGTCAACATCCCGTCGTACTCGGTCAAGGCTGGTGACGTGATCGCTGTGCGCGAAAAGTCCAAGAAGCAGGCCCGCGTCATCGAGGCCCTGGAGCTGGCCAAGCAGATCGGCTTCCCCGCTTGGGTTGAAGTGTCGGTTGACAAGGCCGAAGGCGTCTTCAAGAAGACCCCGGACCGCGACGAATTTGCCTCCGACATCAACGAGTCGCTGGTCGTCGAACTGTACTCGCGTTAATCCCCGCTCCCGGTGGTGGCTCAGCTGCCGCCGGGGTTCTGTGCTCCATCGGCCTTATCGGTGTAACGAGCCGAGGGTATTGAAGGAAGTCTGAATGCTGAACAATTTGCTGAAACCCAAAACCATCAACGTCGAGCAAGTGGGCGTCAACCGCGCCAAAGTCACGCTGGAGCCGTTTGAGCGTGGCTATGGCCACACGCTGGGCAATGCCTTGCGTCGCGTGCTGCTGTCGTCGATGACGGGTCACGCACCGACCGAAGTCACCATCGCTGGTGTGGTGCACGAGTACTCGTCCATCGATGGCGTGCAGGAAGATGTGGTCAACATCCTGCTGAACCTCAAGGGCGTGGTGTTCAAGCTGCACAACCGCGACGAAGTCACGCTGAGCCTGCGCAAGGACGGCGAAGGTCTGGTCACCGCTGCCGACATCCAGACGCCCCATGACGTCGAGATCGTCAACCCCGAGCACCTTATCGCCACCCTGTCGGCCGGCGCCAAGCTGGACATGCAGATCAAGGTGGAAAAGGGCCGTGGTTACGTGCCCGGCAACCTGCGCCGTGGTGATGAGGCCTCCCGCTCCATTGGCCGCATCGTGCTGGACGCCTCGTTCTCGCCCATCAAGCGCGTGAGCTACACCGTCGAAAGCGCCCGCGTTGAGCAGCGCACCGACCTGGACAAGCTGGTCATCGAGATCGAATCCAACGGCGCCATTGGTCCCGAAGAGGCTGTGCGTGCGTCCGCCAAGATCCTGGTCGAGCAACTGGCTGTGTTCGCACAGCTCGAAGGCGACATCTTCGGCAACCCGGGCGATGCACCGTCGCAAGGCCGTTCGCAGCAGTTCGATCCGATCCTGCTGCGTCCTGTGGATGAGCTTGAACTCACCGTGCGTTCGGCCAACTGCCTGAAGGCTGAAAACATTTACTACATCGGTGACCTGATCCAGCGCACCGAAAACGAGCTGCTCAAGACCCCCAACCTGGGCCGCAAGTCGCTCAACGAAATCAAAGAAGTGCTCGCCTCGCGTGGTCTCACGCTGGGCATGAAGCTTGAGAACTGGCCGCCGGCCGGCCTCGACAAGCACTGATTTAGAATACTGGGTTTTCCGTAAAAAAAGACGTCCAGCGGTACCTGATCCGGCCGCTGCAATTCAAATCGAAAGGATAAAACTATGCGTCACGGTCACGGCCTCCGCAAACTCAACCGCACCAGCGAGCACCGCCTCGCCATGCTGCGCAACATGATGAACTCGCTGCTGACGCACGAAGTCATCAAGACCACGGTCCCCAAGGCCAAGGAACTGCGCCGTGTGGTCGAGCCCATGATCACCCTCGCCAAGGAGCCCACCCTGGCCAACCGTCGCCTGGCCTTCGACCGCCTGCGCGATCGCGATGTGGTGGTGAAGCTTTTCAACGAACTGGGTCCCCGTTTCAAGGCCCGTCCCGGTGGCTACACCCGTATCCTGAAGATGGGTTTCCGCGTGGGCGACAACGCGCCCATGGCGTTGGTTGAATTGGTGGATCGTGCTGAAGAAAAAGCAGCCGACGCGCCCGCAGCTGAATAAATAGGTTATACTTTAAGGCTTGTCGCGCGGTGGAGCAGCCTGGTAGCTCGTTGGGCTCATAACCCAAAGGTCGCAAGTTCAAATCTTGCCCGCGCAACCACCTACACAGGCTTCGGCCTTGAGCAAAATGCCCACTTCATGTGGGCGTTTTGCTTTCTGCCGTATGTGTCGGATTTTGATGTTCTGATTTTTGCCAGTGGCCTGGCCGGTCTGAGCGCTGCGCTGTCGCTGCCATCGACCCAGCGTGTGGCTGTGCTCAGCAAGGGCGCGCTGGGGTTTGGTGCCAGCCAGTGGGCCCAGGGCGGCATTGCCGGCGCGCTCGGTGCAGACGATTCAACGGCGGCCCATGTGGCAGACACCCTGGTGGCTGGGGCAGGCGCCTGCGACGAAAGCGCCACCCGACAGATTCTTGTCCGGGCACCGGCGGCCGTTCGTTGGCTGCACAACTTGGGCGTGCCCGTCAGCATGAAGGGTGACGAATTGCACCTCACGCGCGAAGGTGGGCGCGGCTTGCGGCGTGTGGCGCATGTGGACGACGCCACCGGTGCCGCGGTGCAGGCCGTGTTGTGCGCAGCGGTGCACAACCGCCCCAAAGTGACGCTGTTCGAGCACCATGCCTTGATTGATCTGCTGTGCGCCGGGTCGGGTGCCGAGAAACGGTGTGCGGGCGCCAGACTGCTCCACATCCAGGGCGGGCAAATCGCCGAATGGTTGGCGCCACAGGTGGTGCTGGCCACAGGTGGGCTCGGACAGGTGTTTGCCCACGCCACCAACCCTGCGGTGGCCACAGGTGACAGTTTGGCGGCGGCGTGGCGCGCGGGCTGTGAGGTGGCGGGTCTGGAGTTCATTCAGTTCCATCCCACCGCCTTGCACCACCCACAGGCGGATTCCTTTTTGATCTCGGAGGCGGTGCGTGGTGAAGGTGGGCGCTTGCTGCTGCCCAGTGGTGAGCGCTTCACGCTGCGGCACGACCCCAGGGCCGAACTCGCGCCGCGTGACGTGGTGGCCCGCGCCATCGACACCGAAATGAAGCGGGGCGCCTGGGACTGCGTGCACCTCGACATTGCCCACCAGGGGCCAGACTGCGTGGCCCACCTCTTTCCCAACATTCAGCAGAAATGTCGCTCCATCGCCCTGGACATCACGCGTGAGCCCATTTCTGTCGTGCCAGCTGCCCACTACGAGTGTGGGGGCGTGGTGGCCGATTGCGACGGCCGCACCCAGCTGCCTGGTCTGTGGGCCATCGGCGAGGTGGCGAGCACCGGCTTGCACGGTGCCAACCGCTTGGCCAGCGACTCGGTGGTCAAATGCATCGTTACCGGGCAAGGCGCGGCCAATGCCTTGGCCCGAACAGAGGAGCAGGTGCGGCCGGCGTTGGCGACCCAAGGCGGCGTGTCTGTGCCCGTTGAGGCGGACGATGAAGGGCGTGACGGGTTGCGCCAGCGGCTGCGCCAGCGCATGAGCGCGGACGTGGGCATCGTCCGCAGCGATGTTGGGCTGCGGCGGGCGTTCAACGACATCGAAGCGGTGGCTCTGGCTTGGCCGGCCCACAACACGCCGGTGAGGTCATTGGCTCAGTTGGAGCTGCGCAACCTGTTGGCGGTGGGTGCATTGATTGCCCGCAGCGCCTTGTCACGGCGCGAATCGCGCGGGCGCATTACACCGAAAGCTGCCCGTCTGGGCACTGAAGTCGGGAGCCGGGCTCAGCGGCGCTTGCCGTCGGAACCGTGGCCGATGACGCCACCGATGGCGGCGCCACCCAAGGTGCCCAGGGTGCTGCCACCGGTGAGGATGGCCCCACCCACGGCACCCACACCCGCACCAATGGCGGCGTTTTGCTGCCGTTGCGAGAGGTTGGCGCAGGCCATGAGCCCGGGGATGAGCAGGGACACGAGCAAGGCTTTGGTGAGACGAAGGGTCAGCGTGTTCATGCCTCAATTGTTAAATCGTCTGCGGCCCACAGGGGTTTCCATGTGTATCCGAGCGTCACGGCGTGTGACCCAGCACACACCGGCCCGTGGGGCGCGGGTGTGCTGGGGGGCGCCAACCTCAGGCCTGGCCTTTGCGCCAGGGGCCTTCGATGACCAGGGTCATGCCGGGGTTTTGCATGTTCACAAACATGAAGCGGCCGTTGTGCGAGAAACAGCCGCCAGCGAATTCCGAGCCGTTGCCAATTTCGTTTTCGGCCACGCGGAAGAGTTCGCCTTCGCTGTTCACGCCCACGATGTTGTTGCCGCCAGAGCCGTCTTCATAGAGGTAGAGGCGACCGTCCGGGCCCACCGTGATGTTGTCAGGGGCATCCAGCACGTCGCGGCTGGTGGATTCGACCACCAGGGTCACGGTTTCGTTCTGGGGGTCGTAGGCCCACACCTGGCCAGCGCCCATATCGCCACCGTTGGAGCAGACAAAATACACGAGGTTGTTGCCGTACCAGATCCCCTCACCGCGTGAGAACTTGGCGGCTCCCTTCGAATGAGCTTCGAGGCGCAGTGTGTCGGCTGTGGGGTCGACGTCGTCAATTTTGACCCATTCCACCGGCAACGGCGTGTTCAGCAGGTCGACGAAGCCGACGCGGGTCTCTGCGGCGAAAAAGTCGTCGCCTTTGATCTTTAGTGCCTGCAATGCACCGCCTTCAAGCAGCTTGCCAGGCACATGGGGCACATAGCGATAGATGCAGCTGTCTCCGCGGTCTTCGGTTTGGTAGGTGATGCCAGTGCGCGGGTCGGTGGCGGTGGCTTCGTGATTGAAGCGGCCCATGCCGACGATGGGCACGGCGGCCACCGGGCCAGTGGCGTTTGCCGGCACCTCGAAGACGTACCCGTGGCGCTGCTTGAAGCTGTTGTTGCTGGCGGGGACGGTGGTGTTTTCCTCGCAGGTCAACCAGGTGCCCCATGGCGTCAGGCCGCCAGCGCAGTTGTTGTTGGTGCCACCCAGCGAAGCAAAATGCCGCACCAGCTTGCCCGACTCGTCTACCACCAGGGTGGTGGTGCCGCCATTGCACCAGGTGTCGTATTTGAGGGCGTCGGGCACGGCCACGCCGACGTTGCTGCCGAACTTGGATTCGCGGTTGCTCAGCTCGTGGTTGCGCACCAGAATGGTTTGGCCGCGTGGGCCACGGAAGGCTGCCATGCCGTCGTGGTCGCCGGGCACCAGTGAGCCGTCGCTCATGGTCTGACCGGTCCAGGAAATGACCCAGTAGCGGAAGCCTTCGGGCAAGGAGATGAGCGGCAGGCCACGGTAGTCGAAGTTGACGAAGCCGCCGACACGCTCGCTGAACAGTTCGTGGGTGTTGAGGGGCAGCATGGGCGTCAGCGGACCAAAGCCGGCGCCAAAGGCGGGCGCACCGATGGCGGCGCGGTGGTGCAGCGCAGCGAGGGGCGCCAGCGCACCGGCGCTGAGCAGCTTGACAAAATCACGGCGAGAGTTGGACATGGAAGACTCCAGGGGTGAGGACATGAGAGGGGCACCTCCGATCCGGGATCGGGGCGGCCGCGTCAGGATGCAAGTCCCATGTGAAGCCCGCGTGACGTTTGGGTGGCGTGGGGGTGACGCGGTCGCGGCCCCCATGAACTCACTCGAACATCATGGTCACATGCAGCGAGTCGTCTTCTTTTTCCACCGTGATGTGGTCGGTCGCCTTCTTGGCCAAAGCGATCATCTTGGTGTTGGAGGGCAGGATGTCGGCGATGAAGCCGCGCACGCCACGCGCCTGGGCATGTTCCAGGATGCGCTGCTGCAAGGCGCTACCCAGGCCGGTGGATTGCCACTTGGGATTGATGAGGTAGGCGACGTCCGCCAGGTTGGTCGATGGGTTGGAGAAGTAGCAGGCCTGGCCAATGATTTCTTCCTGTTCGCGTGGCCCCACCACCGCAACAAAGCCGACCTCGTTTTCGTAGTTGTGGTTGCACAGGCGCTCCACGTCGTCGGCCGATAGCGCATGTACCGTGCGGAAAAAGCGGGTGTAGACGTCGGCCGCCGGCAGGCCAAAAAACAACTGCCGTATGCCGGCGCCGTCCGAAGCGCGCGCCGGGCGCAGCATCACGGTCTGGCCGTTCTTCAGGTGCACCGTGCGCTCGTCTTCCACCGGGTAAGCACGCATGTTTTTCAAGGTGTGCGTGGGCGAGAGGTAGCCGAGCTGCTGGGCCTCGTCGAGCAAGCCCTGCCGGAAATCGGGGTGGGCGATCTGGATCAGCGCGATGGCGCGCTCGCGCAGCGACTTGCCGAAAAGGTAGGCCACGCCATATTCGGTGATGACAAAGTGCACGTCAGAACGTGGCACGGTCACGCCCTCGCCGGCCTTGAGCATGGGGCGGATGCGGGACTGCCGGCCGTCGTCCGTGGTAGAGGCCAGACAGATGATGGGTTTCCCGCCGGGGGAGCGTGACGCGCCCCGCAGGAATTCCTCTTGCGCGGCGATGCCGCTGTAGAACTCCCCCTCGAACTGGTCGGCACAGACCTGGCCCGTGAGGTCGATGGCAAACGCCTGAGTCACCGACACCATCTTGTGCTGTGAGGCAATGGTGCCCACGGCGCAGACCATGTCCATGGGCTGGAAGGAGAACAGCGGGTTGCGGTCGAGCACTTCGTACAGCTGCCGCGAACCCATGGCAAAGCTGGTGACGATCTTGCCTTTGTCCGAGGTCTTGTGTTTGCCGGTCAGGATGCCGCGTTCCAGCAGCGGCAGGATGGCGTCGGTGATGACGTCGGAGTGGATGCCCAGATCCTTGCGGTCGGTGAGGTAACGCAGCGCTTCGTTGGGGTAGCGGCCCAGGCCGATCTGCAGCGTGGACCCGTCCTCGATGATGCCGGCGATATAGCGTGCGATCCGCTCGACCACCTGTGTTTCGGACACGGTGTGGGTGTACTCAATGAGGGGCGTGTCAACGGGCACGAAGTGGTGGATCTGGCTTTCGTGCAGCGTGGAGTAACCCATGGTCCAGGGCATGTCGGGCACCACCTCGGCAATGACCAAGCGCGCGTTCAACACGGCCGCCATCACAACGTCGACCGACACCCCAAGGCTTACGTAGCCAAAGCGGTCCGGTGGCGATACTTGGATGAAGGCCACGTCCAGTGGAAAACGGCCGATGTTGAACAGCTCAGGCACCGCCGCGATGGACACGGGCAGGTACTCCGCCTGCCCCGTTTTGACCGCCTCGCGCATGTCCATGCCCACAAAAAAGCACTGGTGCCGGTATTTGGTGACAGGCGCACCGTGTGCGTCACGGGCGATGCTGTCGGTGGTCAAAAAGTGGATCAACTCCACGTCAGGCGGGGGAAAACGCACCGCCTCCAGCGCCCGGATCAGCGTGCGTGGCGTGGCACAGGCGGTGCCCACAAACACCTTGTTGCCCGGTTTGACGAGTTCGGCGGCCTGCTCCGGTGTGAGGCATTTGGACGCGTAGGGCTCGGCATCCAGCACCTGCAATGCGGCAGCGCGGGGCGGCGGTGCGGGCGGGGCGGTTTCGAACACCTGCTTGGCCCATTGGGTCAACGGAGCACCGAAGCGTGACAGAAGGGACATGGGCAGCCTTTCACTCGCCGGAGGCGGCGCCTGCGCATGTTACGTCAGCGGCTCAGGCGAACGGGTCGAAGCTCAGCGCCGAAGAGGCGGGCGACGCCGATGCCGCTTGCCGGTACCACTGCGGCTTGAGCCGCAACACCTCCAGGTGGCCACTTTGGGAAAGGGCACCACGCATGGGGACCATCCGGTCCTCACCCGGCCCAGTGAGGTTGATGCAGCGATGCGCATGTTTGCGCCAGTGCGCTTCTGACTGCGCTTCTGCCTGCGCGGCCCGGGCGCGCACCCAATTCCAGACGGCTTCCCAGCCCGTCGGCGTCAACTCGATCAACACACCCAATCTTCCTTCGTGTTTGCTCGGGGCCGCAGTGTAGCGGCTGGGCGGCACAATCTGGCCAGCTGCTGGGAGCACCCCACGGTTCAATTCACCCATCCGGAGTTCCGTATGATTTCCTTTTCCTTGCGCCCCCTGTTGTGGGGCGCCCTCGCCCTGAGCGCCGCTGGCCCGAGCGCCTGGGCGCAGGCCGACAACTACCCCAGCAAACCCATCACCATCGTCGTGGGCTACCCCCCGGGCGGCAGCACCGATCTCACCGGCCGCGTGGTGGCCACCGAGTTGGGCAAGGCCTTGGGTGCGACCGTGGTGGTTGAAAACATCGGCGGGGCGGGTGGTGCCATCGGCGCCCAGAAGGTCCTGGGTGCGGCGCCCGACGGCTACACCCTGTTGGTGGGCGCCAACAACGAAGTGGCCATCAACCGCTTGGTGTCGTCCACCGTCAAATACCAGTGGCAGGACTTCACCCCTTTGGGGCTCATCGCCTCGCAGCCCATGGTGCTGGTGGCGTCGCAAAAAACCGGCGTCAAGACCACCGAGGAATTCATCAAGCTGGTCAAGACCCGGCCCGGCCAGTTCAGCTACGGCAGCTCCGGTGTGGGCACGGCCCTGCACCTGGCGGGCGAGATGGTCAAGGAACAGTCGGGCCTGTTCATGACCCACATCCCCTACCGGGGCGTCGCGCCGCTGACCAACGACCTGCTGGGCAACAACATCGAGTTCGGTGTGTTTGTGCTGTCCAGCGGCCTGCCGCACATCCGGGCCGGCAAGGTGGTGGCCCTGGGCACCACCGAGAAAAAGCGCTCGCCGGTCACGCCCGACATCCCCGCGCTGGCCGAGCACCCGGCGCTCAAGAACACCGACATCAGCTCCTGGTTCGTGCTCATGGGCCCGGGCAAGCTGCCGGAGCCGGTGGCGGCCAAACTCAAGAAAGCCTTGGCCGAGGCCTTGCAGTCGCCTGATTTGCGGAAGAAGCTGGAAGCTTCCGGTTCGTCCATCGCGCCCCTGAATGTGGACATGCCCAAGTTCCTTCGCGATGAAACCGCCAAGTACCAGAAGATCGTTGACTTTGCCAAGATCCGCGAATGAGCACCCTCACGTTTGAACTCGCCCAGCCCGACATCGGTGCTTGGCGCGCCGGCAACACGGGCGTCGAAGGCGTGTGGTCCTTTGACTCGGGCCTGCCCGGCCGCCACGTCATGGTCAGCGCCCTCATCCACGGCAACGAGTTGTGTGGTGCGTGGGCTCTCAAGGGCCTGCTGGAGGCGGGCGTGCGGCCGGCCCAAGGGCGTCTGACCCTGGTGTTCGCCAACCTGACCGCCTTCGACCGCTTTGACCCAGCCCTCCACGATGCATCGCGCTTCGTGGACGAAGACCTGAACCGCCAGTGGTCTCTTGACCGCATGGCCGACGCCCGTACCCGCGAGCGTGCGCGTGCCGCCGAACTGCGACCCTTTGTCGAGCAGGCGGACTGGTTGCTCGATATCCACTCCATGCACGAGCGCGCAGCGCCGCTGTTGCTGACCGGCATGCAGCCACGCAACCAAGCGCTGGCGCGTGCCATGGGCAACCCAGAGCACATCGTCATCGATGCCGGCCACAAAGACGGCGTGCGCATGCGCGACTTCGGTCGGTTTGGTCAAGCCGACGAACAGGCGCCCGACACGCGCTCGCTGCTGGTGGAGTGTGGTTTCCATGGCGATGTGAGCAGCCGGACGGTGGCTCACGACATGTGCGCGCGGTTCCTGGTCGCGTCAGAGGCACTGACGCAGGCCGCGGTGGATGCGGCGCTGCCCGGATGGACGCAAATCTCCGCTGCCCGGCAGTGGGCGCTGGAGGTGACCGGCCCGGTGGTGGCGCGCAGCAGCGCCTTCCGCTTCACCGAAGCCTTCCAGGGCCTGGAGGTGATCCCGCACGCCGGCACCGTCATCGGCGACAACGACGGCGAGCCCGTGGTCACACCTTACGACGACTGTGTGCTGGTGATGCCCTCGGTGCGCCAGGCGCGCGCCGGTGTGACGGTGGTGCGTTGGGCCCGTCGCCGGCCCTTGTGATCACCGAGCGATGATTTGCCGCCTGTCCGTCATGGGACGGACGGGCGGTATCGGTCGCGGCACAATGGCCTCATGACCGATCGCCCGACCCCCGACGGCCGCCCCGACGAGCCCACCCCCGACAGCCCCTCGGCCGCCCCCACCCTCATCTACCCCTGCGGTGACGCGCCCGAGCCCGGCACCGTGCGCGAGATCGCACCCGGTGTCTTGTGGCTGCGCATGCCGCTGCCATTTGCACTCAATCACATCAACCTGTGGGCCCTGGCCGACGAGGACGAGCAAGGCCCGGGTTGGGCCATTGTGGACACCGGCACCAAAACGCCCGAAACACTGGCCGCCTGGCGCCAACTGATCGCCCCCGACGGTCCGCTGGCCGCCACCCCGCAGGGTGCACGCATCACCCGCGTGCTGTGCACCCACATGCACCCCGACCACGTGGGCATGGCCGGCTGGCTCACGCGCAAGTTCCAGTGCCGCCTGTGGATGACCCGCCTCGAATACCTGACCTGCCGCACCTTGGTGGCCGACACCGGTCGCGAGGCGCCGCCCGAGGCCATCCGCTTTTACTGCCAGGCCGGCTGGAGCGAAGAGGCCCTCGACGTCTACCGCACCCGTTTTGGGGGTTACGGCAAGTACATGCACGCCATGCCCGATGGCTTTCGCCGCTTGAGCGAAGGCGAGGTGCTGCGCATTGGCGCGCGCGGTTGGCGGGTGGTGGTGGGGCGAGGGCATTCGCCCGAGCACGCCTGTTTTGTGTGCGATGACTTGGGCCTCATGATCTCTGGCGATCAGGTGTTGCCACGCATTTCATCCAATGTCAGCGTGTTCCCCACGGAGCCTGATGCCAACCCGTTGGGCGAGTGGATTGAAAGCATCGCCCGCCTGCGCGCCACGCTCAGCGACGACTTGCTGGTGTTGCCCGCACACGGTGAGCCCTTCCGCGGCTTGCACGCGCGGCTGGACCGCCTCGCCCATGGCCATGACCGGGGTCTGGAGCGTCTGCGCCGCAGTCTGGCCGAAGCCCCCAAACGCGCCATCGACGTGTTCGGCGCCTTGTTTGCCCGCCCCATCGGCAGCACCGGCGACCTGCTGGGGATGGCCACCGGTGAAAGCCTGGCCCACCTCAATTGCTTGCTGGCAGCGGGCGAGGTGGTGGTGGAGCACGATGCCCAAGGGGTGCGCTGGTACCGCTTGCGGTGAATGTGAAGCAGCAGCTTTTCTTTTGTCACCTTCGCGCCCATTGAATGTAAATTCGCTGGGCTTTCTTTCTGACCGTTCCTAGAATTGCCGCCAACGGATTGCAAAAAAATCCGACAGGGGGTGTGTGATGGAACAAGAACAAGAACAAGGGCAGGTGCAGCTGCCGGCTGTGCCGCGTTTGGCCGCCAGGTTGACCATTGTTGCCTTGCTGTGCAGCGCCGCGGTGTCTGCGGTGTGGAGCGTCGTGCACGTGGCTCTGGCAGCGCAGGCGCAGGACATCGCCCGGTTGTTCCTGGGGCATTTAGCGACCTCGCTGTTGTCGGCGCTGATGCTGTTGCTGGTGGTGCACCGACAGGTGCTGATGCGGCTGCGTGGTGT
>DASUIK010000211.1:0-7253 GCA_036279795.1 Burkholderiaceae bacterium
GAACGCGGCCGCATGGACCTGCGCACCTACGGCGTGGGCGCACAAATCCTGCGCGAATGTGGTGTGCAAAAAATGCGCCTCATGGGCAACCCGCGCCGCATGCCCAGCATGACCGGCTACGGCCTGGAAATCACCGGCTACCTCAGCAAAGACAGCGCCACCGGCGTTTAAGGAAAATCAGAACATGTTTGGCGCAGACAAAGGCAGCACCGGACCGCTGGACGGCAAAAACCTGCACATCGGCGTGGTGCAGGCCCGCTTCAACGAAAGCATCACCAACGCGCTGTGGGACGCCTGCCACAAAGAACTGCTGGCCCTGGGTGTGCAGGAAAAGCGCATCCGCCACGTGACCGTGCCAGGCGCACTGGAAGTGGCCACCGCGCTGCAGGCGCTGGCCGAACGCGACGAGTTCGATGCCCTCATCGCCTTGGGCTGCATCATCCGTGGCGAAACCTACCACTTCGAGCTGGTGGCCAACGAATCGGGCGCGGCCGTCACCCGCGTGGGTCTGGATTACCAGGTGCCCATCGCCAACGCCATCCTCACCACCGAAAACGTGGAACAGGCCGTGGCCCGCCAGACCGAAAAAGGCGCCGACGCGGCCAAGGTCGCAGTCGAAATGGCCTTGTTGCTCAAACAGATTGGTTGAACATGAGCACAGAGAACACCCCCCGCAAGGCGGCCGACAAATCCGCCCGCACCCGTGCCCGCGAGTTCGCGCTGCAAGCCCTCTACCAGCACCTGGTGGGCCGCAATGACGCCAGCGACATCGACGTGTTCACCCGTGACCTGAGCGGCTTCCACAAGGCAGACAGTGCGCACTACGACGCCCTGCTGCACGGCTGCATCGAACAATCGGCCGCGCTGGACACCGCCATCACCCCCCACCTGGACCGTCCGCTGGCGGAAATATCGCCCATTGAGCGCGGCGTGTTGTGGATTGGCGCCTACGAATTGCAGCACTGTCTGGACGTGCCTTGGCGCGTGGTGGTCAACGAGTGCATCGAGCTGGCCAAGTCCTTTGGCGGCACCGACGGCCACAAGTACGTCAACGGCGTGTTGCACCCGCTGGCCAAGGGTTTGCGAGCCCAGGAAGTGGCCGCCTCGCCCAGCAGCGGGCGCGCCAGCCGCGCCAAAACTGCCGAATGACACGGAATGAAATTATCTGATCGCGCCCAGCGCATCGAACCCTTCTATGTGATGGAGGTGGCCAAGGCCGCCGCCCAAATGGCCGAACAGGTGGCGCACACCGACCGGCCCATGATCTACCTGAACATCGGCGAACCCGACTTCACTGCGCCACCGCTGGTGCGCGAAGCTGCTGAAAAAGCCATCCGCGACGGCCGCACGCAGTACACCCAGGCCACCGGCCTGCCCGCCTTGCGCGAGCGCATCAGCGGCTGGTACGCGCAACGTTTCGGGCTCAACATCGATCCCGCGCGCATCGTGGTCACCGCAGGTGCGTCCGCCGCGCTGCAACTGGCCTGCCTGGCCCTGATCGACCCCGAGGACGAGATCCTCATGCCCGACCCCAGCTACCCCTGCAACCGCCAGTTCGTGCAGGCAGCCGGCGGCACGGCGGTGCTGCTGCCCAGTGGGCCCGACACCCGCTTCCAGCTCAGCCGCGAACAGGTGGAAGCGGCCTGGGGCCTGGACACCTGTGGCGTGCTGCTGGCCTCGCCGTCCAACCCCACGGGCACCTCGATCGCCCGCGCCGAGCTGGAAGCCATTGCCCGCAGCGTGCGCGAACGCGGCGGCGTGACGCTGATCGACGAGATCTACCTGGGGCTGAGCTACGACGACGAGTTTGGCCACAGCGCGCTTGGCTTGCCCGATGGCTTGGGCGAAGACGTCATCAGCATCAACAGCTTCTCCAAGTACTTCAACATGACCGGCTGGCGCCTGGGCTGGCTGGTGGTGCCGCCGTCGCTGGTGGACGCGGTAGAGCGCATCGCCCAAAACCTGTTCATCTGCGCCAGCACCGTGTCGCAGCATGCCGCGCTGGCCTGCTTCGAACCGGAGAGCCTGGCCGAATACGAGCGCCGCCGCGCGGAATTCAAGGCCCGACGAGACTTCTTCATTCCGGCACTCAACCGCCTGGGTTTGACTGTGCCGGTGATGCCCGATGGCGCTTTCTACGCCTATGCCGACTGCAGCGAGGCATGTAAAAAGTGGGGTATCGCACCCGCGGCAGGTAGCTGGGACTTTGCTTTCGAGCTGATGAAACGCGCCCACCTGGCCGTCACCCCGGGACGCGACTTCGGCACCTCCGAGCCACAGCGCTACGTGCGCTTCTCCACCGCCAACTCCATGGCCCAACTGCAGGAAGCCGTGCGCCGCCTGGAGCAGGTGCTGTGACAAAGCCGGAGGTGTTCAATTGGCCCGTGCGGGTCTATTGGGAAGACACCGACGCCGGTGGCATCGTCTTCTACGCCAACTACCTCAAGTTTTTCGAGCGCGCGCGCACCGAGTGGCTGCGCAGCCTGGGCCTGCAGCAACAGGCCCTGCGCGAGGCCACCGGCGGCATGTTTGTTGTCACCGACACCCAGACCCGTCACCACCGCCCCGCGCGGCTCGATGATTTGCTTCTTGTAACCACCCGGTTGCAGGAACTTGGCCGCGCCTCCATGACACTAGAGCAGGTGGCGTGGCAGGGCGAAGGCCCGGATGCGCAGCGCCTGTGCGAAGGCCAGATCCGCATCGGCTGGGTCGATGCCAGCGCCATGAAGCCGATGCGCATTCCCGCCACCCTGCTCGACAAGCTACACAACGCATGACACACGACTTTTCGATTGTTTCGCTGCTGCTCAACGCCAGTTGGGTGGTGCAGGCCGTGGTGCTGCTGCTGCTGACGCTGTCCGTCATCAGCTGGGCCGCCATCTTCCGCAAGCTCTTTGCACTCAAGCGGGTCAAGGCGCTGACCGAAGATTTCGAGCGCGACTTCTGGTCGGGCAGCAGCCTGAACGACCTCTACGCGGCCGCCACCCAGAACGCGCGCCGGGGCAGCCCCATGGAGCGGATTTTTGCCAGCGGCATGCGCGAATACCTCAAGCTGCGTGAACGCCGCATCGGCGACAGCGGCGCCCTGCTCGACGGCGCGCGTCGCGCCATGCGCGCCAGCTACCAGCGCGAACTCGACGCCATGGAGGTCAACCTTGCCTTCCTGGCTTCAGTGGGATCGGTGTCACCCTATGTGGGCTTGTTCGGCACGGTGTGGGGCATCATGCACGCCTTCACCGGCCTGGCAGCCCTCACGCAAGTGACACTCGCCACCGTGGCCCCAGGCATCGCCGAAGCTCTGGTGGCCACCGCCATCGGCCTGTTCGCAGCCATCCCGGCGGTGGTGGCCTACAACCGCTTCGCGCACGACATCGACCGGGTGGCCAACCGGCTGGAAACCTTCATCGAAGAGTTCTCCAACATCCTGCACCGCAACCTGGGCGCGGGCACCGCGTCCGGCCACTGACATGCCTGCCGTCTCCTCGCGCGGCCGGGGCCGCCGCACCATCAACGAAATCAACATGGTGCCGTTCATCGACGTGATGCTGGTGCTGCTGATCATCTTCATGGTCACGGCACCGCTGATCACGCCGAGCATGATCAACCTGCCCAGCGTGGGCAAGGCCGATCGCTCGCCCGACAAGTTCGTGCAGGTGCTGATCGACAAGGACGCCAAGCTACAGGTCAAGGACGGCATGTCCAACGCGAGCGCGCAGGACACCACCAAGGAACGCCTGGTGGACCGAGTGCGCCAACTCCAAGGCGCGCCCGGCCCCGACGGCAAGGCCGCGCCCGTTGTCATCAGCGCCGACAAAAACGTGAAGTACGAAAGTGTGGTCGAGATCATGGACCGCCTGCAGCGCGCCGGCATCGAGCGCGTGGGTTTGTCCGTGCAGACCAGCCGCTGATCGACACCACCCGCACATGAACGCCACCGCCGACCAGATCGACCTCAGCCCACCGGGGGACACCCGCTGGAGCGGGCCGCTCACCTTGGCGCTGATCGCACACGGGCTGCTGGTGGCCGCCCTCACCTGGGGCGTGAGCTGGAAGCCTGACGCGACCGAGGTGGCGGTGGAGGCTGAACTGTGGTCCCGCCTGCCTCAGGAAGCAGCGCCACGGCTGGTGGAACCCACGCCCGCACCGCCACCGCCACCACCGCCTCCACCGGAGCCCAAACCCGTCAAGCCCGCGCCCGAGCCGCCGCGCCCGGCGCCGCCGCCACCCGCACCCGCGCCAGACCGCGCAGAGATTGCGCTGGAAGCCAAGAAAAAGGCCGAAGAAAAGCGCAAGGCAGAAGCCCTCAAACAAGCCGAGGAAAAGAAGAAGGCGGAGGCGATCAAGCGCGAAGAGGCGAAGAAGCTCGACGAGAAAAAGAAGGCCGAGCAGAAGAAGGCACAAGAGTTGGCCGAGCAGAAAAAACGCGAGCAGGCCAAGCTGGACGCCGAACGAAAGAAGCGCGACGACGCGGCCAAAGCCGCCGAGGAAAAACGCCGCGATGCGCAACTGGCCGCCGACCGGCAGAAGAACCTGGAGCGCATGATGGGTCAGGCCGGCGCCACCGGTAACGCCAATGCCAAAGGTACGGCCCAACAGTCCAGTGGCCCGTCGGCCAGCTACGGCGGTCGCGTGGTCGCACGCATCAAACCCAACATCGTCTTTACCGATGTGGTCAACGGCAACCCGCGCGCTGAGGTGGAAATCAAGCTGCTGCCCGACGGCACCATCGTCAGCAGCCGACTCATCCAGTCCAGTGGCAACAAGGCCTGGGACGACGCGGTGCTGCGCGCCGTGGACCGCACCGCCACCCTGCCGCGCGACGAAAACGGCAAGGTGCCTTCGCCCATCGTGCTGGGCTTCCGCCCACAAGACTGAGCCGCTGGTCGCTCAAGGGCCCGTGGACTGCCCGGAATGGCTGTGGGTGTTGGGCTGTGAGTCGGGTCGCTCTGAGGTGAGTCGACGGGGCAAACGCAGGTGCAAGCGCACCCCTTCGCCCGGCCGCGACCAGAAGCTCAGCTGCCCGCCCATGCGCTGCGTCACCACTGTATAGACGATGTTCAGCCCCAGGCCAGTGCCACCACGGCCTCGGCGGGTGGTGAAAAAGGGCTCGAAGATGCGTGCCTGGTACTCGTGGGGTACGCCCACGCCGTTGTCGCTGTACACCAGCTCCCACTCCTGCTCGCCTTCGCGCACGTCGATCACGATGGCGGGCGCGGCCACTTCACGGAAAGCGTGGTTGACGCTGTTCATGATGAGGTTGGTCAGCACCTGCATGAGGGCCCCGGGATAACCCCGGGCGGGCAGATTGCGGGGCCCCCCCAGCATGGGACGCACCGGCACCCGCCGCGTCACCGGGTGCAGGCTGGCCAACAAGGCGCGCAGGGTTTCCATCACATCAAAATCGCACAGACGTTCGCTCGTCTGGTGCACCGCGGTCTGTTTGAAATCCTTGATCAGGCGCGAGGCCCGCAGCAGGTTGGTGTCCAGCATGTCCAGGCCTTCCATGGCTTGGTCCAGCGCCTGCTCGAAACTCTCGCGGGTCATGCGCTGCGCCTGGTAGTCCGAGCGCATGCCCACCAACCCCTCCCGCACCGTCGAAGCCGCCGTGATCGAGATGCCCAAGGGGGTGTTGACCTCGTGCGCGACACCGGCCACCAAAGCGCCCAGGGCGGCCATTTTTTCGCTGCTGATGAGTTGATCACGCGCCACCTCCAGGTCCGCCTGACGCTCGCGGGCCATGGTTTCGGAGTGCACGCGCGCAGAAAACACGCGCGCAATCACCAGGGCCATCCAGGCTTGCGCTCCGCCGTAGAGCAGCAGCAGCGTGATGGCAATGCCCAGGTACTCCAGCCGCGCCACCACGGCAGCGGTCACGGAAAACGCCGTCAAGATACCCAGGTAGGACCAGGCAGCGGTTGGCACCGTTGCCAGCGCCAAGACCCCCCCGTTGAGACATCCCAAGACCACCATGCCCACCAAAAACCGTTGTTCGCTGTTCCCCTGCGGGAACCACATCAAGGCCGCCACCCCCCACAACAGGGAGATGGCCATGGCCCCCTGGGTAAGGCGCCAGACTGCGCGCGGCGTCGCCATCTGCGCTTCATGGCGATGGCGCTCCCACCAGCCACGCAAGGCCAGCATCGACCACGCCACACACAGCAGCGACCAGCCCACCACAGGCAGCAGCCCTGAGCTCAATCGCATCACGTAAATCAGCAACAGGGCGTTCGCCAAACCCACACCCACCAGCAGAGGCGTGAGGCGATTGACATGGTTCAGGTGGCGAGCGCGCATACGTGCGGCGGGATCGTCTTCACGGGTCAACCAGTCGAGGTCGGCCCGCAAACGCGTGCGCAAGCTGGATACCCACATTTGAAATGCGTCGGTCATGCGTCGTCCTGTGGGGTCGCCGTGGCCCCAGGCGGTGCCAGCTTCGGCAAGTCGAGCCGGAAACGCAGGCCGGCGGCTGAGTCAGACCAGAACTCCAGCCGGCCGCCCAGCCGCTGGGTCACCAGGGTGTAGACGATGTTCAGGCCCAGCCCGGTGCCGCCGCGCCCCCGACGGGTGGTGAAAAAGGGCTCAAAGATGCGCTGGTGCAGGTCGGGGGCCACGCCCACGCCGTTGTCGCGGTAGGTCAGCGTCCACTGGTCTTTTTCGTCGGCCACTTCAATCTTGATCTCGGGCGAAGCCACGCCTTCGAACGCGTGCAGAGCACTGTTCATCATCAGGTTGGTCAGCACCTGCATCAGGGCGCTGGGGTAGGAGCGCACCTTGAGCTGCGCAGGACCTTTGAGCCCCGGCACCACCGGCACCCGCCGCATCACCGGCTGCAGGCTCACGAGCAAGGTGCGCACGGTATCCATCACCTCGAAATCGCTCAGGTTGTCGTCCACCTGGCTCACCACCGTGTGCTTGAAGCTGGAAATGAGCTGCGCCGCGCGGTCCAGGTTGTTCTGTAGCATGCCCACGCCAGCGATGGCCTGCGTCATGGTCTGCTCGAAAGCGTCTTGACTCAGGGCCTTGTTTTCGTACTCGCGCTGCATGCCGTGCAAGGTGTCGGCCACCGCAGAACAGGCTGTGACCGCCACGCCCAAGGGCGTGCTGACCTCGTGCGACACGCCCGCCACCAGGGAGCCCAACGAAGCCAGCTTTTCGCTGTTGAGCAGGTGGTCACGCGCCAGCTCCAACTCTTGCAAGTTGGCCTTGAGTCGGCGTTTGGCCATGTGGTTGGCTGTCAGCACCCGCGAGATGTA
>DASUIK010000212.1:0-2784 GCA_036279795.1 Burkholderiaceae bacterium
CACCACGTCCCAGCCCGCGCGCTCCAGCAGCAAGCCAGTGAGAGACGTGACCGTGGTCTTGCCGTTGGTGCCGGTGATGGCCAGTACCTGCGGACGGTACGGCGCGGCTTCGTCAGTGGCCATGGCCTTCAGGGCCGACACGAACAGATCCAGTTCGCCCACCACCGGCACACCCTGGGCGGCAGCGGCATCGGCCAGCGGCTGCCATTGCGCCGGCGCCAGGCCGGGGCTGCGCGCCACCAGCGCATAAGGCGCACCGTCCAGCAGTGCGGGCGCAAATTCACCGCTCAGCACCCGCGCCGTTGGCACGCTCTGGCGCAGGGCTTCTGCCTGCGGCGGCGCCTCGCGTGTGTCGATGACGGTCACCTCTGCGCCCAAACGATCACACCAGCGCGCCATGGCCAGGCCCGAGGCGCCCAGGCCCAGCACCAATGCGCGGCGGCCTTGCAGCACGGGCACGAGGCTGGGCACGGCGGCGCTGGCCGGCTCGTTGGAGGTGGTCGCGTTCTCGACTTGCATCAGCGCAGCTTCAGGGTGGACAAGCCCACCAGGCACAACAGCATGGTGATGATCCAGAAGCGGACCACCACCTGGGTTTCTTTCCAACCGGATTTCTCGAAGTGGTGGTGCAGCGGCGCCATCTTGAACAGACGCCGCCCTTCGCCGTAGCGGCGCTTGGTGTACTTGAACCAGGTGACCTGCAACATCACCGACAAGGCCTCGACCACAAAAATGCCACCCATGATGGCCAGCACGATTTCCTGGCGCACGATGACGGCGATGGTGCCCAGGGCACCGCCCAAGGCCAGCGCGCCCACGTCGCCCATGAAGACCTGGGCCGGGTGGGTGTTGAACCACAGGAAGGCCAGACCGGCGCCAGCCATCGCGGCACAGAAGATCAGCAATTCACCCGCGCCCGGGATGTAGGGCAGCAGCAGGTATTTGGAGAAGACCGAACTGCCGGTGACGTAGGCAAACACGCCCAGGGCCGAGCCCACCATCACCACCGGCATGATGGCCAGGCCGTCCAGGCCGTCGGTGAGGTTGACCGCGTTGCTGGCGCCCACGATGACCAGGTAGGTCATCACCACAAAACCGACCACGCCCAGTGGGTAGCTGATTTCCTTGAAGAAAGGCAGCAGCAGGCCCGAGTGAGGCGGCAGATCCACGGTGAAGCCCGATGCCACCCAGCCGAAAAACAGTTCGAGCACACGGCTGTTGCTGCTCTCGGAAATGCTGAACACGAGGTAGAAAGCGGCGACCAGGCCGATCACGGACTGCCAGAAGTACTTCTCGCGCGAGCGCATGCCTTCAGGGTCCTTGTGCACCACCTTGCGCCAGTCGTCCACCCAGCCGATGGCCCCGAAGCCCAAGGTCACCAGCAGCACGATCCAGACGAAGCGGTTGCTCAGGTCAAACCACAAGAGCGTGGCCACCGCGATCGAGAACAGGATGAGCACGCCGCCCATGGTCGGTGTGCCACTTTTGCTCAGGTGCGTCTGCATGGCGTAGCCACGGATGGGCTGGCCGATCTTGAGCGCGGTGAGGCGGCGGATGAACATCGGACCTGCGGCCACGCCCAGCAACAAGGCTGTCATCGCGGCCATGACCGCGCGGAAAGTGATGTACTGGAACACCCGCAGGAAACCGAATTCGGGCGACAGGCCCTGCAGCCATTGCGCCAGATGGATCAACATGTCTTGCTCCCTTGTGCGGCAGCGTCTTGCAGGGCCTGGACAACGCGCTCCATGCGCATGAAGCGCGAGCCCTTGACCAGCACGCTGCCCGCGCCACCCGACGACGCCAGCACAGCCTGCTGCAGCGCGTCGAAATCATCGAAAAATGCCAAACGGGTCGCCCCCATGGCGTCACTGACGCCCGGCACGGACTGGGCAAACCAGTTGCCGGTGCACAGCACCTGGTCCAGCCCGAGGGTAGCCGCGTGGCGCAGCACCTCCTGGTGGAAGGCCACGCCGGCCTCGCCCACCTCACCCATGTCGCCGAGCACCAGCAGCCGAGGGGCGGGCAATGTCACCAGCACCTCGATGGCGGCGCGCACCGAGTCTGGGTTGGCGTTGTAGCTGTCGTCCACCACGGTGATGGCGCGACCGTTCAGCGTGAGCGGCAGGCAACGCGAGCGGCCCTTGACCGGCTCGAACGCCTCCAGACCCTGGGCCACCGCCGCCAGCGGCACACCGGCCGCCAGCGCACAAGCAATCACGGCGAGCGCGTTGCGCAGGTTGTGGCGACCCGGAATGCGCAGCGTGCAGCGCAACTCGCCCTCCGGCGTCTGTGCCACCAACTGCCAGGCGGCGCCTTGCCATTCGCCCTCGCCCCACACATCGCCCCCCCGGTCGGTGTCGCTGAAGGTCATGACACGGTGGCCGGCGGCCAGTTCGCGCCACAAGGGGGTGTGGTCGTCGTCGGCAGGGAACACCGCCACGCCGCTGGCCGGCAAGGCCTCGAACACAGTAGCGTTCTCGCGCGCCACGGCTTCCACCGTGGCCATGAACTCCTGGTGTTCGCGCTGGGCGTTGTTGACCAAGGCCACAGTGGGCGCGGCCATGTGGGCGAGCCCCGCAATTTCGCCCGGGTGGTTCATGCCCAGTTCGACCACAGCCAGCCGGTGCTGGGCCTGCAGACGCAGCAACGTGAGCGGCACGCCCACGTCGTTGTTGAAGTTGCCTTCGGTCGAGAAGGCGCCCTCGCCCGCCGCCGCGCGCAGCACCGACGCCAGCATCTGCGTGACGGTGGTTTTGCCGTTGCTGCCGGTCACGGCGATCA
>DASUIK010000213.1:0-3435 GCA_036279795.1 Burkholderiaceae bacterium
GAGCTGTCGCCGGCCATCGAACAGCGCCTGCTGGGCCTGGAAGAAGGCACCCACACCACCTTCGAGTTGCCCGCTGGCGAGGCGTTTGGCGAGCGCCAGCCCGAGATGGTGCAGTGGGTGGCGCGCAAGTTGCTCAACGAACTGGGCGACCCGCTGGAGCAGTACGCCGTGGGCGACGTGGTGCAGTTCCCCACCCCCGATGGCCTGGGCCAGTACGCCGGCACGGCGGTGGAGGTGCGCGAAGACGGCGCGGTGCGTTTTGACTTCAACCACCCGCTGGCCGGGCAGCCGGTGTCGTTCGAAGTCAAATTGATCGGGGTGTTGTGAGCATGGACATTACCCTGGCAGAACCGCGCGGTTTTTGCGCGGGCGTGGACCGC
Source organism: Burkholderiaceae bacterium (assembly GCA_036279795.1). Classification (GTDB taxonomy): domain Bacteria; phylum Pseudomonadota; class Gammaproteobacteria; order Burkholderiales; family Burkholderiaceae_C; genus Hydrogenophaga. The sequence goes on from DASUIK010000213.1 coordinate 381, forward strand.
GCCATTGAAATCGTGGAGCGGGCGCTGGAAAAGTTTGGCGCGCCCATTTACGTGCGCCACGAGATCGTGCACAACACCCACGTGGTCAACGACCTCAAGGCCCGTGGCGCCATCTTCATTGAAGAACTGAGCGACGTGCCACCCGGCGCCACGCTGATCTTCAGCGCCCACGGTGTGAGCAAGGCGGTGCAGAACGAAGCCGCCGCGCGCGGCTTCCAGGTGTTTGACGCCACCTGCCCGCTGGTGACCAAGGTGCACGTGGAGGTGGCCAAGCTCGCCAAAGAGGGCTATGAGTTCATCATGGTCGGCCACAAGGGCCACCCCGAGGTGGAGGGCACCATGGGGCAGCTCGACCAAGGCATTCATCTGGTGGAAGACGTGGCCGACGTGGCCCGCGTGGCGCCGCGCCAGACCCAGAAGCTGGCCGTGGTGACGCAGACCACGCTGAGCGTGGACGATGCCGCCGAGATCACCGCCGCCGTGCGCGCGCGTTTCCCGCAGGTGCGTGAGCCCAAGCAACAGGACATCTGCTACGCCACCCAGAACCGGCAGGACGCGGTGAAGCTGCTCAGCGCCCAGGTGGACACCGTGGTGGTGGTGGGCAGCCCCACCAGCAGCAACACCAACCGCCTGCGCGAACTGGCCGACCGCCTGGGCGTGCCCGCGTACATGGTGGAAGACGCCACGGAACTCAAGCCTGAGTGGTTTGTGGGCACTAGTCGCGTGGGCCTGACCGCTGGCGCCTCCGCTCCCGAGAGCCTGGTGCAAGGCGTGGTGACGCGCCTCAAGCAGCTGGGGGCGTTGTCGGTCCGCACCCTGGCCGGCGCCGAAGAAACCATGAAATTTCCCTTGCCCAAAGGCCTTAAATAGCCCACCCCCGAAGCGGCTGACGCCGCCTCCCCCTCAAGGGTGCGACACCAGCCGTCCAGCAAAGCCGGCCCGGCGGTGTCCCCCGATGGAACCCAGCCGCTTGCCTACAATTTCGCCATGCTAGACATCACCCTGCTTCGCAAAGACCTCGACCACGTGGTCGCCCGCTTGCTGACCCGCAAGAACCCCCAGGCCTTCCTGGATGTGGATGCTTTCCGCGCCCTGGAGGGCGAGCGCAAGACGCTGCAGACCCGCACCGAAGAACTGCAAAGCCAGCGCAACAGCCTCTCCAAGCAGATTGGGCAGCTCAAGGCCAAGGGCGAAAGTGTGGACGGTGTGATGGCGCAGGTGGTGTCCATCAAGGACGAGCTGGAGCGCTCGGCCGCGCGTCTGGACGTGATCCAGACCGAGTTGCACACCCTGTTGCTGGCTGTGCCCAACCTGCCCCACGAGAGCGTGCCGGTGGGCAGCGACGAAAGTGGCAACGTGGAACTGCGCCGCTGGGGCACACCACGCACCTTTGACTTCCCTGTCAAAGACCACGTGGACCTGGGCGAGCGCCTGGGCTTGGACTTCGAAACCGGCACCAAACTGGCCGGCTCGCGCTTCACCTTCATGCGCGGCCCCATTGCCCGCCTGCACCGCGCCCTGGCCGCGTTCATGCTCGACATCCAGACCCGCGAGCACGGCTACACCGAGTGCTACACGCCCTACGTGGTCAACGCCGACACCTTGCGCGGCACCGGCCAGCTGCCCAAGTTCGAGGGCGACCTGTTTGCCGTCAAGAAGGGTGGTCAGGATGGCGAACCCGTGCCCGACACCCAGGCGCTCTACCTCATTCCCACCTCGGAAGTGACGCTGACCAACGTGGTGCGCGACGAGATCGTGGCCGAAGCCGACCTGCCCATCAAGCTCACCGCGCACACGCCGTGTTTCCGCTCCGAGGCGGGCAGCGCCGGGCGCGACACGCGCGGCATGATCCGCCAGCACCAGTTCGACAAGGTTGAGATGGTGCAGATCGTGCATCCTGAAAAGAGCTACGAGGCGCTGGAAGAAATGACCGGCCACGCCGAGGCCGTGTTACAGCGACTGGGCCTGCCCTACCGCGTGTTGGCCCTGTGCACCGGCGACATGGGTTTTGGCGCCACCCGTACGCACGACCTGGAGGTGTGGGTGCCGGCACAGAACGCCTACCGCGAGATCAGCTCGGTGAGCAACTGCGAAGCCTTCCAGGCGCGCCGCCTGCAAGCCCGCTTCAAGAACGCACAAGGCAAGAACGAATTGGTCCACACCTTGAACGGCTCCGGCCTGGCCGTGGGCCGCACCTTGGTGGCTGTGTTGGAGAACTACCAACGCGCCGATGGCCGCATCGACGTGCCAGCGGCGCTGCAGCCCTACCTGGGCGGCTCGGACGTCCTGTGATCACCCCTTAAAATCCCGGGTTTTCCCCAAGGAGCATTTTTGTATGGCATCGCAAGAAGTCGAAGTTGAACAACGTGTGGTCGCCGTGGTGGTGATCGCCGCCATCCTGTTGGCCGTGGGCCTGGCGCTGGGTTTTGGCATCAACAAGTCGCGCCCCAAGGCCAAGGCCGCACCCGCTGCCGCCGCTGTGGTGCCCGTCGTTGACGCTGACGCCGCGCGCGTGGTGGTGGAAGGCGGCGTGGTCAAGTTCTACTTCGCCACCGGCAAGGCCGATCTGGCGGTGGACCTGTCGGCCGAGGTGCAGGCCGCGTTGAACGAAGCTGCGGCCGCTGCCAAGGCTGGCAAGAAGTTGTTGGTGTCGGGTTACCACGACAGCACGGGCGATGCCGCCGTGAACGCCGAGCTGGCCAAACAGCGCGCCCTGACCGTGCAGGCCGTGCTGGTGAACCTGGGCGTGGACGCCGTGGCCGTGGAGCTGCAAAAGCCCGAGGTCATGCTGGGTGGAACCGACAACGCGCAGGCGCGCCGCGTTGAGGTGGTGGTGGCGCCCTGAGGCACACCCGCGTTTTTGCGCTCCAAAAGCCCGGCTTGTCCGGGCTTTTGTGTTTTTGGGGACGTTGGCCCGCCTGGCTCGCCAGGCAGCGCTGTGAATTGCAGCACAATGCCCCCGCGGGTATTGTTAAAAATCATGATTCATCCCAGCCACCGTTCCGAATTTCGACTGTTGCAGATCTGGGTGCTGGTCTTGCTGCTGGGCGGACTC
>DASUIK010000214.1:0-3976 GCA_036279795.1 Burkholderiaceae bacterium
CGGCGATGTGGCGCGCGCCTGAGAGGTATTGGCCAGTGAGCGATCCGGGCTGGGCCATGACTTCTGCGGCCGTGCCTTGCGCCATCACACGGCCGCCGTGTGCGCCGGCGCCCGGGCCCATGTCGATCACGTGGTCGGCGGCACGGATCATGTCCTCGTCGTGCTCCACCACCAGCACGCTGTTGCCGATGTCGCGCAGGTGTTGCAGGGTGCCGATGAGGCGGTCGTTGTCGCGCTGGTGCAGGCCGATGCTGGGTTCGTCCAGCACGTACATTACGCCGGTCAGGCCGCTGCCGATCTGGCTGGCCAGACGGATGCGCTGGGCCTCGCCGCCCGAGAGCGTTTCGGCGCTGCGCTCCAGGCTCAGGTAGTTCAGCCCCACGTCGTTGAGGAATTTGAGGCGCAGGCCAATCTCGCGCACCACCTTGTCCGCGATGTCGGCCTTGGCACCGCTCAAACGCAGGGCGTTGAAGTAGGCCAAGGCCTCGCCCAGCGTCACGCGGCCGATGGCGTAAATGGGGCGGCGCTGCTCGCCTTCGCCCACGAACACATGGCGTGCTTCGCGCCGCAGGCGCGTGCCGTCGCACTCGGGGCAGTGTTGGGTGCTGCGGTAGCGGCCCAGTTCCTCGCGCACGGTGCTCGAATCCGTTTCGCGCCAGCGGCGCTCGAAGTTGCGCACGATGCCTTCGAAGGGGTGTTTCTTGCTCACCTTCTTGCCAGCCGAAGCGCCCGATTCCATGGCGTAGCTGAACTTGATGGCTTCTTCGCCCGAGCCGTAGAGCACCGCCTGACGCACCGCTGCGGGCAGTTGCTCGAAGGGCGTGTCGGGGTCGAAGCCGTAGTGCGCGCCCAGGCTTTCGATCATGGCGAAGTAGTAGGCGTTGCGCCGGTCCCAGCCCTTGATGGCGCCGCTGGCCAGGCTCAGCGAGGGAAAGGCCACCACGCGTTCGGCGTCGAACACCTCGGTGTGGCCCAGGCCGTCGCAGGCCGGGCAGGCGCCTTGCGGCGAGTTGAAAGAGAACAGGCGTGGCTCCAACTCGCCCAGCGCGTAGCTGCACAGCGGGCACGAAAACCGGGCGCTGAACAGGTGCTCCTTGCCCGTGTCCATTTCCAGGGCGATGGCCTTGCCGTCGGCCAGGCGCAGCGCGGCCTCGAAGCTCTCGGCGAGGCGCTGCTGCATTTCGGGTTTGACCTTGAGGCGGTCGATCACGACGTCGATGTCGTGTTTTTCGGTCTTCTTGAGCGCGGGCAGGTCTTCGAACGACACAGTCTGCCCGTTGAGGCGAAAGCGCACGTAACCTTGGGCTTGCAGGTCGGCAAACACCTCGGCGAACTCGCCCTTGCGCTCACGGGCGATGGGGGCCAGCACCATCAGTTTGGTGTCCTCGGGCAGGGCCAGCGCCGCGTCCACCATCTGGCTCACGGTCTGGGCTTGCAGCGGCAGGTCGTGGGTGGGGCAGTGGGGCGTGCCGGCGCGGGCAAACAGCAGGCGCAGGTAGTCGTGGATTTCGGTCACCGTGCCCACGGTGGAGCGCGGGTTGTGGCTGGTGGCCTTCTGCTCGATGCTGATGGCCGGTGACAGGCCCTCGATCAGATCGACATCGGGCTTGTCCATCAGCTGCAAAAACTGGCGCGCGTAGGCTGAGAGGCTTTCCACATAACGCCGCTGACCCTCGGCGTACAGCGTGTCAAAGGCCAGGCTGGACTTGCCCGAACCCGACAGCCCGGTGATCACCACCAACTGGTTGCGCGGGATGTCCAGGTCCACATTCTTGAGGTTGTGGGTGCGCGCGCCACGCACGCTGATGTGGGTCTGCCCCAGCGCCTGGCGCAGGTAAGCGCCCTCGTCGGCAGGGGTTTCGGGGGCGTTGGGGACGGTGGTGTGGAGCGGGGCGTTCACGGGAGCAGGCGCGTTCTGGGCAACCCGCCATGATAGTGCGCGCCGCTATTTCGGCTGGTGCAGGCCCAGCCGCCGGGCCAGGCGGACGAGGTTGGCGCGGTCCATCTGCAGTTCGCGTGCGGCCTGGGCCCAGTTGTGGGCGTGGCGATCCAGGGCTTGCTGCACCAGTTGCCGTTCTGTGGTCTGCACCATCTCGCGCAGGCTGCGCCCCGGGGGTGCGAGGCCTGCTGGCGCGGTGGGCGGTGCGGGTGCTTGGGCGCGGCTGGGTGAGTCGCCCTCGCGCAGCCCCAGGTCGTCGGCTGTGAGTGTGAGGATGCGCGGACGCGGCTGGTGACGTCCCAGTGCCTTGAGCACACTGCGCCCGATCAGGTGTTCGAGCTCGCGCACATTGCCTGGCCAGTCGTAGGCCAGCAGCGCGGCCTGGGCGTCGTGGTCCAGCCGCAAGCCGCCCAAGCCCAGGCGTGAGCGGTTTTCTTCCAAGAAAAAACCACTCAGCACCAAGACGTCGCGACCCCGTTCGCGCAGCGCCGGTACCGGCAGCGGGTAGACGCTGAGGCGGTGGTAGATGTCGGCCCGCAGGCGCCCGGCGCGCACCTCGGCGGCGAGGTCGCGGTTGGTGGCCACGATCAGGCGTACGTCCACGTGGTGTTCGCGGTCGGAACCCAAGCGCTGCAGTTGCCCGCTCTGCAGCACGCGCAGCAGTTTGGCTTGCACGGAGAGGGGCAGCTCGCCCACCTCATCGAGAAACAGGGTGCCACCGTCGGCCAGCTCGAATTTGCCTTGTCGGTCGCTCACTGCGCCGGTGAAGGCGCCGCGCACGTGTCCAAACAGTTCGCTTTCCACCAGGGTGTCGGGCAGGGCTGCGCAGTTGAGGCTGACCAAGGGGCGGTCGACGCGTGGTGACCGGGCGTGCAGCGCCTGTGCCACCAGCTCTTTGCCGACGCCGGTTTCTCCGGTGACCAGCACGGTGAGTTCGCTGGCGCCCACCAGATCGATTTCTTTGAGGAGTTGCCTGAGTGCCGGGCTCTGCCCCAACAGGGCACGCTCCGGTTGGCCGGCCGCCCGTTTGTAGGACTCGGCGCGCAAATGCTCGCTCTGGGCAAGCTGAGCCAATCGGTTGATGCGCATGACAGCGCCCACCGTCGCTGAGGCCAGGCTGCCGAACGCCTGCAGCACATCCAGATGGGTGTCGTTGAAGCTGCCCGGACGCAGGGAATCCAGAGTCAACACGCCCCACGCTTTGCCCTCCACCTGCAATGCGCAACCCATGCAGTCGTGCACATGCAGGTGCCCGTGAAGGCCCTCGATCAGGCCATCGTAGGGGTCGGGCAGGGCGCTGTCGGGCGCAAAGCGCCGCGGCCCTGCGGATTCGAGCAAGGCTTTCAAGCGCGGGTGCTCGGCCACCTTGAAGCGCCGCCCGAGCGTGTCGCGGCTCAAGCCATCGGTGGCCAACGGCAGCAGGCTGTCGCCCTCCAGGCGCAACAAGGCCACCGCGTCGCACGGAAACAGGGTACGCAGGGTTTGCAGCAGGCGGCGGTAGCGCTCGGGCTCGGCGATCTCTTGTGGCAGGTCGGCCACCAGTGGCACCAGCGTGCGAAGCCATTCGGATGTAGTCAATTTGACCTTGATTGAAGTCGTTTTGACTTCGGTTTGATGTGAGTCAAATCGACATTATTGCGTGCAAGTGTTTGATTCAAATAGGCGCCGAGGGTGGCACGCGTGTTGCGAAACAGGGTGAGGTTTCATTTGTTCATTCCTCCCTACCCAAGGACGTTTCCCGTGCTCACCGATTCCCAACGCGCCATCGTCAAGTCCACCGTGCCCCTGCTGGAAACTGGCGGCGAGGCGCTGACCACCCATTTCTACCGCATCATGTTGGCCGAATACCCTGAGGTGCGGCCGCTGTTCAACCAGGCCCACCAGGCCAGCGGCGACCAGCCGCGCGCCCTGGCCCACAGCGTGTTGATGTACGCCAAACACATCGACCGCCTGGAGGCTTTGGGCGATCTGCCGGCACAGATCGTCAACAAACACGTGTCGCTGCAGGTGCTGCCCGAGCACTACCCCATCGTGGGC
>DASUIK010000215.1:0-5513 GCA_036279795.1 Burkholderiaceae bacterium
GTGAAGGGCCGCAGCGGCGGCACGGCCTGGGGCTTGCCGCTGTCGTCCACTGCCACCATGGTGAAGAAGCAGCTGTTGACGTGCCGCGTTTCCTGCGTGCGGATGTTCTCGGCCAACACCTTGATGCCAATTTCCATGGACGAGGTGCCGGTGTGGTTGACCGAGGCCAGGAAGGTGACCAGTTCGCCCACGTGGATGGGCTGGCGGAACACCACCTGGTCCACGCTGAGCGTGACCGCGTAGGTGCCCGCGTAGCGGCTGGCACAGGCGTAGGCCACTTGGTCGAGCAGCTTGAGCAGGCTGCCCCCGTGCACCTTGCCGGAGAAATTGGCGGTGTCGGGGGTCATGAGCACGGTCATGCTCAGTTGGTGGGCGGGCAGTTCCATGGTGTGAGTCCTTCGCTGCCATTGTCACCGCTGGCGGTGGACAATGCGGGTCGGTTTTTACGCATTCAAAGGAGCGCAGATCCCATGGCCATGGACGTGATCGATTACCGCATCGTCGGCGATGACATGCAGCTGGTGGAGGTGGAACTGGACCCGGGCGAGGCCGCCATCGGCGAGGCTGGTTCCATGCTCTACATGGAAGCAGGGGTGGACATGGACACCCTGCTGGGCGACGGTTCGGCCGCGCAGAGTGGTCTGTTCGGCAAGTTGCTGGGGGCTGGCAAGCGGCTGATCACGGGTGAATCGCTGTTCACCACGGTGTACCGCAACACCGCGTCGGTCAAGCGCAAGGTGGCTTTTGCGGCTCCCTACACCGGCAAAATTTTGCCCATGCCGCTGGACCAACTCGGCGGCACGCTGATTTGTCAGAAGGACGCCTTCTTGTGTGCAGCCAAGGGCGTGAGCGTGGGCATCCATTTCCAGCGCAAGCTGGGCGTGGGTTTTTTTGGCGGCGAGGGCTTCATCATGCAGCGCCTGCAAGGCGACGGGCTGGCCTTTGTGCACGCCGGCGGCACCGTGGTGGAGCGTCAGCTCGCGCCCGGCGAAACCCTGCTGGTGGACACCGGCTGTGTGGTGGCGCACACGGCCGAGGTCTCCTTCGATATCCAGTACGTGGGCAAGATCAAGACCGCTTTGTTCGGTGGCGAGGGCCTGTTCCTGGCGCAGCTGCAGGGGCCGGGCCGGGTGTGGATACAAAGCCTGCCGTTCTCCCGCCTGGCTTCACGCGTCTTTGCAGCAGCGCCGCAGCGCGGGGGCTCGCGCGAGGAGGGTTCCGTGCTCGGCGGTTTGGGTGCCGGCCTGCTGGGTGGCAGCTTGCTCGGGGGCTTGGGCGGCGACAGCGACGGTGGCGACTGAGCTCAGTTGTCTTCCACCGCCAAGATGCCCAACAGCACCTCCCGCTCTACCCGCACGGTGCGCAGGCCGGGCGTTTGCAGCACACCGTCGCGGCGCAGGGCGCTGATCAAGCGGCTGGCGGTTTCGACCGACATGTCCAGCATCGCGCCCATTTCGTCGCGTGAGGGCAGCCAGATTTCGCCTTGAGTGTCGGCGTAGTCGCTCAGCTTGAGCAGCAGGCGCAGCACGCGGCGGCGCGCCGGACCGGTGGTCAGGTCCGTCACCCAGGTTTCGGCCGCGTCCAGCGCGTTTTGCCAGCGGCTCATGAGCTCGTGCAGGAGGGCCGGCTCGCGGGCGCTCATGTCGGTCAGCAAGTGGCAGGGAATGCGGCACAGCTCCACGTCGGTACAGGCCACCGCGTCGTCGCCATGCACGCGCCGCACCATGCTCTCCTGGCCGATCAGGTCGCCCGGTCCCGCCAAGCGCACGATGCGCCGGTCGCCGCGCTCGGTCACGCGCTCGAACCGCACCACGCCACTGCGCACGGTGTAGACCGCCGCGCCCATCTCGCCGCGCTGGTAAATGGTCTCGCCGGGGGGCAAGGTCAGCGAGGCGATGTGGCTGTGGATGTGGTCCAGCCCTGCCTCGTCGAGGGCACCGAACAGGGCCGAACGCCGCACTTCGCAGGCGGCACACACCCGCGCTTGCGGGTGGCTGTCGTCCTGCCGGTACAGTGGAATGACGTGGGGCTGGCTCACCGATGGCTCTCCATTGTGTTGCTCGGCTTGGCCATGGGGCAGCCGCTCGGTGTGCGGCGCATCGGGCGCATGTCGGGTTCAGCCAAAACGCAGAAACAGGCGGCTGAACGGGGCTTTGAGCTGGCCCAATGCCGAACGCATGGCGTTCACGTCCTGCCGCAGCGTTGCTTGGCGCAGAGTCGTGACGGAGGCATCGAGCGCGTCCAGCAGTTCGGTGAAGGCCGGCTGTTGCAGCAGCGTTGCAGGAGCCTGTTGGCGCAGCCGTTGCGCCAGATGCTGCAACACACCCACCTGGGCCATCAGTTGCAGAGCGCCGTCGGATTGGGCCAGCAAGGTGGGGCCGTTGGCCAGCGTGTGTTCCATGGCCGCGTGGTAGGCGTTCACATGGTCGCTGAACACCACCACGCCGTTGCGCTGCCGTTGCTCGGCCAGCAGGTCGCGCACGGCTTCCAGCGTCTCATGTGCTTTGGTCAGTTGTTTTGCGGCGATTTCGTCGGCCGCCTGGCGGTACACCCCATCCACCGCTTGCAGGGTCTGCGCAAAGTGGGCATCGCGGTCGTAGGGCGCTGGAGGCTGGGCGCCGAAACGTTGGCGCACGCCGTCCCAGGCGGCGCGTGCCTGTGCAATGGCTTGCTCCGATTCGGTCTGCGCCTGGCTGTTGGTGCGGAACAGCGCGCTGCGGTAGGGCGCGTAAGCCAGTGAGACCGCATCGGTGAAGGCATCGGCTGCCTGCGAGCTCACCGCTGAGCAGGCCATCGCCAGTGAGATCAGCAGAGGGCGCAGGACCGAGGTGTGTGAGGAGTGCATGGCAAGTGGGAGTGAACATCAGGCACGGGTGGGCACGGCAGCCGTGGCTGGGGTGGGAGTGGGGGTGGGCTCGGGCACCAGCATGCTGCCACGGCGCAGGCCTTGCACCGTGCCCAATGCCAAGGCGGCGATGACGATGGAGGTGAGCGCGAGCAGCACCATGCCCAACGTGGCAAAGGCCGGTGATGCGCCCTCCGACAGGCGCAGCGTGAGCGCGGTGAAGGCCGCCAGCGGGAAGGACATGCCCCAGAAGGCGATCGAGAAGGGCTGGGCCACCACGCGTTTGAACAGCGAGGCCGACCAGCACAGGAAAAACAGGCCCAGGCCCCACAGCGCCCAGCCGAGCATGGCGGGTGCGCCCAGCTGCAGCACGCCCAGGCCGATCACCGAGGGCGGCGCGATGGTGATGAAGGTGGACGCCAGCATGCGGTCGGGCCACAGGCCGATCTGGCCCAGGCGCACCGCCAGCAGCGTGAGCGTGACGGGCCACAAGACCACCCCGACACCGAACTGGGCGGCAGCCCATTCGGGCAAGCCCAACGCCACGCCCGCCAGTGGCGTGAGCACGTTGCCAACGATGGGAATGAACAGCACCGGCGTGAGGCCGGCCCACACCAAGCCGCCTTCACGGTTACCGTTGAGCCAGCGCGCCATCACCCACACCGTGACGGCGAATTGCGTCACCGCGCCCAACATCCACACCGCTTGGGCGAGGGCGGATGGGCCAGCCAGGGTGGTGGCCACCGTGGCCAGCAGCACGATGGACGCGGGCACCGCCGCCACAAACGCGTGCCTAATGGGGTGACGCAGGTCTTCGGCCAGGGCCTGCGGGTAGCGCTGGGCACGCAGCAGCGACAGGCCGCCCAGCACCCCAAACAACAACAGCGCCAGCACACCCATGGCCATGGCGATGGCCCCGGCCAGCTCCCCCATGGCCGGCACCGCCCGTGCCCACGCCAATGACAGGCCACACAAGCCCATGGTGATGGCAAACCAGCCGGGCATGAGGAACTTGAGTGGGGTGGGGGCGGGAGGTGTCATGGGCGTTTCAAGGTTGGGCGAGGTGGGTGTCTTCGAGCACACCCGCCACTTGATGCAGTCGCAGCCGGTCGAGTGCCACCGCGCTGCGCCATTGTGTCAGCACCAGTTCGGCCGCGCTGGCCTCGCTTTCGGCGTTCAGCAGTTCCAGCGTGGTGCGGTGGCCCACCTGTCGGCCCAGGCGGGTGGCGTCCAGACGGGCCTGGCTGGCTTCGCGTGCGGCCTGCAGCGCGGCACCGCGCGCTTGTGCCGCTTGCAGGCGCAGCCACAGGGCGCGGGTTTGCTGGGCCACCTGTTGATCGGCGCGGACCAGCTCGGCCTGGGCTTGTTGCAGTTGACCGGCCAGCTCCAGCGCGCGGGCGGCGCGCTGGCCACCGGTGTACAGCGGCAGGTTGATTTGCACGCCGGCCATGTACTGGGTGCCGCTCATGGCTGAGCTGCCCAGCGTGCCGGTGCCCGGACCATGGCCGCTGAGGTGGTCGCGGCCGGCCTGGGCCACCAGGTCCACCGTGGTGCCGGCGCCGCGCTCGGCTTTGGCCAGTTCCTGCTGCGCGTTGGCCACGGCCAGCGTCAGTTGGCGCAGTTGCGGGTTCTGTGTGCGGGCGCGGGCCAGCCAGGTGTCCAGGTCGTTCGCTACCGTGGCGGGTGCGGTCTCGGGCGGTGCGATGTCGTCCAGTTGCGCGTCGCTCCAGCCGGTGCTGTCGGCCAGGGCGCGGCGTGCGGTTTGCAGGTCCACCTCGGCGGCCAGCACCTGGGCGCGCAGGGCTTCGGCGCGGGCGCGGGCTTCGTGGGTGTCGGTGATGGGCTGGTCGCCGAGCTTGAAACGGTCCTGGGCCTCGACCAAGGCCTTGTCCACCGACACCTGCTGCTGTTTGAGCAGTTGCAGGTGCGCCGCCGCCAGGGCGACGGCGTGGTAGCGCTCGGCGGTCTTGAGCATCAGTTGCTGCTCGGTGGCGGCCCATTGCAGATCACCGGCGTCGCCCGCGAGTTCGAGCTGGCGGCTTTGTGCCGTGCGCTCGGGGCTGTAGAGCGGCAGGCGCGCGCCCACGCTCCAGCGGTAGCCGGCGCCCGCGTCCACCGCGCTGCGGAAGGCCGCGCCGTCCACCTGCCCGAAGCCAGGCGCGGAAAAGCTGGCGCCGACCATGCGGTTGTCCGCACCCATCAGGCCAGCGCTGGCGCTGGCGCCCACGGTGGGGTTCCAGAGCGCGCGGGCCTGCTGGCGGCGTGCGTCGCCGGTCATGCGCGCGGCCTGGGCCACGGCCATGTCGGGGTCGTGTTGGCGGGCGGCTTGCCAGGCGGCTGGCAAGTTGCCTGCCGATGCCAGGCCGGCCCAGGCCAGCAGCAACGCGGCGCCCAGTGGCGTGTTGTGCATGCTGGGGCCTCGATCAGTCGGCGCGCTTCAAGCCCAGCTTGGCCAGGATGGATTCCATCAGGCACCATTTGGTGAGGCCACTTTGCAGCAGGTTGACGCCTACAAATGCGGTGAAGGCCAGGAACCATTGGCTCACAAACAGGGGGCTGCCGGGAATGCCCAGGGCCAGGGACAGCAGGATGAAGGTGCCTGCGATGACGCGGACGGTTTGCCAGGTGGTCATGAGAGTGCTCCTGAAAAAGCGGTTTGAAGAAACAG
>DASUIK010000216.1:0-8588 GCA_036279795.1 Burkholderiaceae bacterium
GACCGAAAGCGTGATGGTGGAAGATGTGCAGCAGGTGACGGAAAAAATGAAAACGCTGCGCGCACTTGGCGTATCGTTTTCGCTGGACGACTTTGGCACGGGCTACTCGTCGCTGAGCCAGCTGCAGCGCCTGCCCCTGGATCAGATCAAGATCGACCAGTCGTTTGTGCGCGAGTTGTTGGTCAACCCCAACGACGCCAGCATCGCCCGCACCGTGATCGCCCTGGGCCAAAGCCTGGGGCTGGACGTCGTGGCCGAGGGGGTTGAAACCGCCGCGCAGCGCGACTTCCTGCACCAGCACGGTTGCCGCACCTTTCAAGGCTACTTCTTCAGCCGGCCACTTCCCCTGTCGCAATTTGAGGACGGGGTGCCGGCGCCGGCAGACGCACCGTGAGCCCTGCAGAGGCTCAGTTAACATCCTGTTTCCTGCAGCGTGCGCCATCTGGGCGCGGCTGGCAGTTTCTCGAAGAAAATCAAGGGCTTGTCGGGGCAACTTAAGGCTCCGCCCGCCTATACAGGGTCATCCGTGCGTCTCAACTCCATCAAGCTGTCGGGCTTCAAATCCTTCGCTGAACCCACCAATTTCATGCTGCCCGGGCAGTTGGTGGGGGTGGTGGGCCCGAACGGATGTGGCAAGTCCAACATCATGGACGCGGTGCGCTGGGTGCTGGGTGAGAGCAAGGCCAGCGAACTGCGTGGCGAGTCCATGCAGGACGTGATCTTCAACGGCACCACCCACCGCAAGCCCGCCAGCCGCTCCAGCGTGGAGCTGGTGTTCGACAACGCCGACCACCGGGCCGGTGGCCAGTGGAACCAGTTCACCGAAATTGCCGTCAAGCGCGTGCTCACGCGCGACGGCACCAGCAGCTACTACATCAACAACCAGCCGGTGCGCCGGCGCGATGTGCAGGACGTGTTCCTGGGCACCGGCCTGGGGCCACGCGCCTACGCCATCATCGGCCAGGGCACCATCAGCCGCATCATCGAGAGCAAGCCTGAAGAACTGCGCCTGTTCCTGGAGGAAGCCGCTGGCGTCTCCAAATACAAAGAACGCCGCCGCGAGACGGCCAACCGCCTGAACGACACGCGGGAAAACCTGACGCGCGTCGAAGACATCCTGCGCGAACTCAACGCCAACCTCGAAAAGCTCGAAAAGCAGGCCGAGGTGGCCGCGCGCTACCACCAGCTCAATGCCCAGGTGACGCTGCGCCAGCAGCAGTTGTGGTTCCTCAAGCGCAGCGACGCCGAGGCCGAACTGGCCCGCGTGCAGGCCGAGGGCCTCAAGGGTGTGAACGAGTTGGAGTCGCGCGTGGCCGATCTGCGCCACGTGGAAGCCGAGCTGGAAACGCTGCGCCAGGCGCATTACGCCGCTGGCGACCAAGTGAACCAAGCACAAGGCAAACTCTACGAGGCCAGTGCCGAGGTGGGCAAGCTCGAAGCTGAAATCCGCTATGTGGTGGAAGGCCGGCAGCGGGTGGAGCAGCGGCTGGTGCAGCTCAAAGAACAAATGGCCCAGTGGGCCGCGCGGCAGGACGAGGCGACCGCAGAAATCGAGAACCTGGCCGCCACCGGCGAGCAGGCCGAGGAGCAAGCCGAAATCCTGGCCGCGCAACTGGAAGACGAGGCCCAGCGCCTGCCCGCGCTGGAAGACGCGCTGCGGCAAGCGCAGGCGCGCAGCAACGAACAGCGTGCCAGCGTTACTCAGGTGCAGCAGCAGATCCAGGTGCTGGCCGCCGAGCAGCGCAGCATCGAAGAACAGTCGCGCGGCTTGAATACCCGCCGCGAGCGCCTCAACGCCGACAAAAATGCCCTGGCCGCGCCCGACGAGGCCCGCTTGAACCAGCTGGAAGAGCATTGGCAAGCGGCCCAGGCCGTACAGGAAGAGGCCGATGCCCGCCTGCACGACCTGCAAGAGCAGGTGCCCGGTCTGGACGACGAGCGTCGCCAGCGGCAGCAGACGCTCAACAGCGAATCGGCCCGCCTGGCCGACTTGTCGGCACGTTTGGAGGCGCTCAAGGCCTTACAGGAGAAGGTCAAGACCGACGGCAAGCTGCGGCCGTGGTTGGCGCAGCACGGACTCGAAAGCCTGGCGGGCCTGTGGAGCAAGCTGCACATCGAGACCGGCTGGGAAAACGCGCTAGAGGCCGCGCTACGCGAGCGCATGGGCGCTCTTGAAGTGTCTCGGCTGGACATGGTGCGGGGTTTCCTCGGCCACCAGGCACAAGACGCGCCGCCGGCCAAGCTGGTGTTCTACAGTCCACCCAGCGGTGCCGCACCCACCCAGGCCAGCGTGGCCGGGTTCACGCCCTTGGCGGCCAAACTGCGCCTGAACGATGCCGGCCTGCAGGCCCTGCTGGGCGAATGGCTGCACGGCTGCCTCACCGCCGCCAACCTCGAAGATGCCTTGGCCCAGCGCGGCCAGCTGGCGCCTGGCCAGCAGGTGTTCGTGGCCAGCGGCCACGTGGTGACGGCCCACAGCGTGGGCTTTTACGCCCCCGATTCCGAGCAGGCCGGCCTGCTGGCCCGCGCCCAGGAAATTGAAAACCTCGAAAAAAGCCAGCGCGCCCAGGTGCTGTTGGAGGGAGAGGCCCGCACCGCGCTGACCCGCGCCGAAGCCGCCTACGCCGAGGCCTCGCAGCGTTTGGTCGGCGCCCGCCGCGAAGCCACCGAAGGCCAGAGCAGGGTGCACGAACTGCAGGTGGAGGTGCTGCGCCTGCGCCAGCTGAGCGAGCAGGCCCGCGCCCGGCGCGAGCAGATCGCGGGCGACATGGCGGAAATCGATGCCCAGCTCGAAGACTTGCAGGAACGCCGTTTGGCCGCCGAAGCACGTTTTGAAGAGCTGGACATGCAACTGGCCGACAGCCAGGAGCGCCACAGCCAGTTGGACGACGCGGTGATTGAGGCCGAACGCAAGCTGGGCCAGGCCCGCGAGCAGCTTCGTGCGCTGGAACGCCAGGCCCAGGAAGCCACGTTCTCGCAACGCAGCCTGCAAGCCCGGCGAGCCGAACTGGAGCGTGCGGTGGACACCGCTCGCCAGCAAATCACCTCGCTGACCGACGAAGACCAGCGTGCGCGCGACGAGTTGTCGCGCCTGAGCGATGCCGCCGCCCAAGGCGGCCTGCAAGACGCGCTGAACATGAAGATGGAGCGCGAGCAGGCCCTTGCCACCCAGCGCAGCCAGTACGACGACCTCACCGCCAAGCTGCGCGCCAGCGACGAACGACGCTTGCAAACCGAACGCGCGCTGGATCCGCTGCGCGCGCGCATCACCGAATTCCAGCTCAAGGAACAAGCCGCCAAGCTGGGCATTGAGCAATACGCTCAGCTGTTGGTCGAGGCCAACGCCGACCTCGCTGCCGTGGCCGCCAGCATCGAAGCCGACAGCGTGCGCCTGACCGGTTTACAGAGCGAGATCGACCGCCTCAACCGCGAGATCGCGGCGCTCGGCGCGGTCAACCTGGCCGCGCTCGACGAATTGACGGCCGCCCGCGAACGCAAAGGCTTCCTCGATGCGCAGATGACCGATTTGCTCGACGCCATCGGCACGCTAGAAGACGCGATCAAGAAAATTGACGCCGAAACCCGCGACTTGCTGGGCAACACCTTCAACACCGTCAACGAGCACTTTGGCCGCATGTTCCCCGAGCTGTTCGGCGGCGGCAACGCCAAGCTGGTGATGACGGGCGAAGAAATCCTGGACGCCGGCGTGCAGGTGCTGGCACAGCCGCCAGGCAAGAAGAACCAGACCATCCACCTGCTGTCGGGCGGTGAAAAGGCTCTGACCGCCATTGCCCTGGTGTTCGCCATTTTCCAGCTCAACCCCGCGCCGTTCTGCTTGCTGGACGAGGTGGACGCGCCGCTGGACGACGCCAACACCGAGCGTTACGCCAAGCTGGTTACCAGCATGAGCACCAAGGGCACCCAGTTTCTGTTCATCAGCCACAACAAGATCGCCATGGAAATGGCCGAACAGTTGATTGGCGTGACCATGCAGGAGCAGGGCGTTTCACGCATCGTGGCGGTGGACATGGAAGCCGCCACCAGCCTCATGGATTCCTGAAACATCGACACATGAGCACATTGCAACTCAGCCTCATCGTCATTGGCGTGCTGGTGCTGGCCGCCGTCATGGCCTACAACGCCTGGGTCACGCGCCAGAGCACGGCGCGCAAAGCCGCCCAGCGTGAAATCACCACACCTGCCCACGCCGACAAGACAGAGCGCATCGAGCCGGTGCTGGATGGCAGCGCGGCAGCGGAAGAGGGGGGGCCATCTGAGCCGGGCGACGGCGTGCCAACCCTGCCCTCGGCGCAAGCTCCTGACCGGCGCCCACGCATGGACCCGCTGATCGATGTGATTGCCCCGCTGGCGCTGGAATCCGTGGTGTCGGGCGACGCGGTGTTGGCGGCGTTGCCCCGTTCGCGCCGCGTGGGCACCAAACCGTTTGCGGTGGAGGGCCTCAACAGCGCCACCGAGGAGTGGGAAAGCCCGCGCGCCGGTCAACGTTACCAGGCCCTGCAGGCGGGCGTGCAGTTGGCCAACCGGGCCGGCGCACTCAACGAAATCGAGTTTTCGGAATACGTGGTCAAGACGCAGGCCTTTGCCGACACACTTGCAGCCACGCCCGAGTTTCCCGACATGCTCGAAGAGGTGGCGCGGGCGCGCGAGCTGGACCAGTTTGCCACCCAGCACGATGCCCAGCTTGGGTTCATGCTGCGCGCCCGCCGCGCCGCCTGGAGCCCGGGCTACGTCACACAAAGCGCTTCGCGGCTGGGTTTTGTGCCCGGCGCCCTGCCGGGGCGCATGGTGCTGCCAGGTGAAATCGATGGTGCTCCCATACTGAGTCTGCAGTTCGACACCCAGGCAGCGCTGGCCGAAGATCCCGAACAGAGCGCCCTGCGCGAGGTGAGTCTGTCGCTGGATGTGCCCCACGTCGCGCGCAACGAGCGTCCCTACCAGCGCATGCGCGAGGCCGCTGCGGCCCTGGCGGCCGCCATGGACGGTGTGGTGACCGACGACAATGGTCAGCCGCTGGCCCCTGAGCTGCTGGACCGCATTGGCGCTGACCTGGAAGGTCTGTACGACGCCCTCGACAGCCACGACCTGGCGGCTGGCTCGGCCCAGGCGCGGCGCCTCTTTTCCTGACAGCCATGCAAGACGACCTGTTTTCGGCCGAACCCGACCCGGCCGAACGTGCAGCGCAGCTGCGCGCGCAGCTGCAACACCACGCCCACCGTTACTACGTGCTCGATGCGCCGGAAATCCCCGACGCCGAGTACGACCGCCTGTTCCGCGAACTGCAGGCGCTGGAGGCCGAGCATCCGGCCTTGCGCACCGCTGACTCGCCCACCCAGCGCGTGCTGGGCCAGGTGCTGGATGGCCTGACGCCGGTGCGCCACGCCGTGCCCATGTTGTCCATCGACACCGAAACCGACACCACGCCGGAAGGTGCCCGCCAGTTCGATATACGGGTGCGCAACGCGCTCAAGCTGGCCGAGGAAGCGCCCCAGATCGAATACGCCGCCGAATTGAAATTCGATGGCTTGGCCATGAACCTGCGCTACGAGCGTGGCGTGCTCGTGCTGGCGGCTACGCGCGGCGATGGCGAAACCGGGGAGGATGTCACCCAGAACGTGCGCACCATCGGCCAGATCCCTCTGCGCTTGAAGGGCGTGGATGCCGACGTGCTGGAAGTGCGTGGCGAGGTCTACATGCGGCGCGACGACTTCGAGGCCCTCAACGAGCGCCAGCGCGAGAAGGGCGACAAGACCTTCATCAACCCGCGCAACACCGCCGCTGGCGCTATTCGCCAGCTCGACCCGGCCTTGGTGGCCCAGCGCCCGCTGAGCTTTTTTGCCTATGGCCTGGGGGAGGTACAAGGTTGGGACCTGCCTCCCACACACGGCGCCCTGATGGACGCCTTCGCCGCCATGGGCCTGCCGGTGTGCGAACATCGCGTGGTGACCCAGGGCGCCGATGGTTTGGTGGCTTTCCATGCCGCCATGGGCGCCCAGCGCGACGCACTGCCCTTCGACATTGATGGCGTGGTCTACAAGGTCAACAGCTTTGCCCTGCAGCAGCAACTCGGCTTCAAAACCCGCGAGCCGCGATGGGCCGTGGCCCACAAATACCCCGCGCAGGAACAGCTCACCACCGTGCTGGCCATCGACGTGCAGGTGGGTCGCACCGGCAAGCTCACGCCGGTGGCCAAGCTCGCGCCGGTGTTCGTGGGCGGCGTCACCGTCACCAACGCCACCTTGCACAACGAGCTGGAGGCACGCCGCAAAGACGTGCGTGTGGGCGACACCGTCATCGTGCGCCGTGCCGGGGACGTGATCCCAGAGGTGGTGGGCGTGTTGCCCGACAAGCGCCCCGAAGGCGCAGTCGAATTCACCATGCCCGCCTGCTGCCCGGTGTGTGGCAGCACGGCGGTGCGCGAAGAGGGCGAGGCCGACCACCGCTGCACCGGTGGCCTGTTCTGCAGTGCGCAGCGCAAACAAGCCCTGTTGCACTTCGCCCAGCGCCGCGCCATGGACATCGAGGGTCTGGGCGACAAGCTGGCGGACCAACTGGTGGATGCCGAGGTCGTCAAGACCTTGCCCGATCTCTACCGCCTGGGCCTCACCTCGCTCAGCGCGTTGGAGCGCATGGCCGAGAAGTCGGCGCAAAACGTCGTCGATGCCTTGGAAAAAAGCAAAACCACGACGCTCCCCCGCTTCCTGTTTGGGCTCGGCATACGCCACGTGGGGGAAGCCACCGCCAAAGAGTTGGCACGCCACTTTGGCACCCTGGACGCCATCATGGACGCCAGCCCCGAACAGCTCCTGGAAGTGGCCGATGTGGGCCCGGTGGTGGCGCAAAGCCTGCACACCTTCTTCCAGCAGGTGCATAACCGCGAGGTGGTCGAGCAACTGCGCGCCTGTGGTCTTCGATGGCTCGAAGGCCCGCCCGCCGAACGCGAAGCCTTGCCTTTGGCTGGCAAAACCTTCGTCATCACCGGCACGCTGCCCAGCTTGGGCCGCGACGAGGCCAAGGCATTGCTGGAAGCGGCAGGCGCCAAGGTGGCGGGCTCGGTGAGCAAAAAAACCGACTACCTGGTGGCCGGCGCCGAGGCCGGCAGCAAGCTCACCAAGGCGCAAGAGCTCGGCGTGGCGGTGCTAGACGAAGTGGGCATGCGGGCGCTGCTGACTCCAGGTCAGGAATCAACTGAGGGACTGTAATGCGCGGCAAGAGCTGGTTCCAGCTTGCCTTGTGGCTGGGCATGACCATGACCCAGGTCTTGCAAGTCGCGCGGGCGGCTGGCAACGGCGAAACCGTGCAGGTGCTGGACACCGGCCGAGGCACACTGGACGGAAGCCTGCGCCTACCCGAAGGCACGGCACCAGCGCCTTGGCCTGTCGCGCTCATCATTGCTGGCTCAGGTCCTACCGACCGCGATGGCAACAGCGCCGTACTGCCCGGGCGCAATAACGGCCTGCGCATGTTGGCGGACGCGCTGGCCGCAGTCGGCATCGCCTCTCTGCGCTACGACAAGCGCGGCGTCGGCGCCAGTGCCCAAGCCGCCCCGGTGGAGGCGCGATTGCGCTTTGACGACTATGTGGACGACGCAGTGGCGTGGGCCCGTTGGCTGGCAGCAGACCCGCGTTTTTCGAGCGTCGGTGTGGTTGGTCACAGCGAGGGCGCACTGATCGGCCTGTTGTCCGCCCAACGCGGGCCAGCAGCATGGTATGTGTCCATCGCAGGCCCGGCGCAGCCGGCGTCGGCCTTGCTGCGGCGGCAGCTCCAGGACAGGTTGCCTCCTCCGCTGGCCGACACAAGCGAAGCCATCCTGCAATCTCTCGAGCGCGGCGAAACGGTCGCGGAGGTGCCCGTGCCACTGATGGCGCTCTACCGCCCCACCGTCCAGCCCTACCTGGTCTCCTGGTTCCGGCACGATCCTGCGAAATCCATCGCGGGCTTCGCCAAACCGTGCCTGATCGTGCAGGGCGACACCGACATCCAGGTTGCGACCGACGACGCGCGGGTACTGCAGGCGGCCCAGCCCGCCTGTGGTCTGCAACTGGTGGCAGGAATGAATCATGTGCTCAAACCTGTGCCGGCGGACCCGGGGCAGCAAAGAATGTCCTATAGCGATCCGATATTACCGCTGGCTCCTGGGCTGATACCGGCGCTCACAGACTTCATCCTTCGTGTCCGTTGACCGACGTGTCAGCCACCTTATCCCCGATCAAAATGTACTCCGGGCGCCGCCACAACCACAGCGCCACCGTTGCCATACAAACAATGGCCAGCCAGGCGACCCAGCGCGGGTGCCGACTCAGCAGCAGGTACAGGCCCGATGCCGCCATCATCAGGGTCGCCATCCACTTCGCACGCCGGCTGACGACGCCACCCTGGCGCCAGTCGCGGATCATCGGCGCAAACACCGTGTGCGTTTCCAGCCAGTTCAGAAGGCGCGGTGAGCTGCGTGCGGCTGCCCAGGCCGCCAGCAGCACAAAGGGCGTGGTGGGCAGCACCGGCAGAAAAGCGCCCGCGATACCCAGCGCCAGCGAGAGCAGGGCCAGCGCCAGATAGGCGCCACGCCGCAG
>DASUIK010000217.1:0-3923 GCA_036279795.1 Burkholderiaceae bacterium
GTCGCGCCCGGCCTTGGTGGAGGCCTGTGACACAGCGGCCGACACGTTGGCCAGCAACACATCACGTGCCAGCGTGGATTTGCCGGAGCCGCTGACGCCGGTCACGGCCACCAGGCGCTTGAGCGGCACCGCCGCGTCCACACGCTGCAGGTTGTGCAACTGTGCGCCGTGGACCGCCAGCCACGGGCCTTGCGTGGGATCCACCTCGCGTCTGGGGTGCAGCGGGTGGCGGATGGCGTTGAGCAGGTAGCGCCCGGTCACCGATTCGGCGGCATCCGACAGGTCTTGCGCCGATCCCTGCGCCACCACCCGCCCGCCGCGTTTGCCGGCGCTGGGGCCGATGTCGATGATGTGGTCGGCGCGGCGTATGGTGTCCTCGTCGTGCTCCACCACCACCAGGGTGTTGCCCATGTCACCCAGCTTGTGCAGGGCGCCCAGCAGGATCTGGTTGTCGCGCGCGTGCAGGCCAATGGTGGGCTCGTCCAGCACGTAACAGACGCCCTGCAGGTTGCTGCCCAGTTGCGCGGCGAGGCGGATGCGCTGCGCCTCGCCGCCGCTGAGCGTGGGCGCGCCCCGGTCCAGCGTGAGGTAGCCCAGGCCCACCTCTTCGAGGAACTCCAGCCGCCCCTTGATCTCGGGAATCAGATCGCGCGCGATGCCGATTTCGCGGTCGCTCATCGCACCTTCGAGCGACAGGGACTCCACCCACCGCCGCACGTCCAGCACCGACAGCCGCGCGATGTCGGTGATACCGACGCCGGCAAACTTCACCGCGCGCGCGGTGGTGTTCAGGCGCGTGCCTTCGCAGCTGGGGCAGGCCACGTCAGCCACATCTTCCAGCTCGGGCTCGGCAAAGGTCTGCTCGCGGCCTTTTTCCTTGTCGTCGCGCACCGAGTCGTCCATGGCCTTGCGCTGCTCCTTGCTCAGCTTCACACCGGTGCCCACGCAATCGGGGCACCAGCCGTGTTTGCTGTTGTAGGAGAACAGGCGCGGGTCCAGTTCGGCATACGAGGTCGCACACACCGGGCAGGCCCGCAGCGTAGAGAAGGTTTCGGTATGGCCAATGCCCGCCGTGGAATGGCCACCGCGCATGGCGTCGGCCAGTGTGGTGATGCCGCTGAGCACCGTCAGAACACCCTTGCCATGTTCCAGCGTCAGCGCCAGTTTCTCGCGCAGCAAATCCTCATTTTCGGGGCTCACGTCCAGGCTGGCCACAGGCAGCTCGATGCTGTGTTCCTTGAAGCGGTCGATGCGCGGAAAACCGGTGGTCGGCAGGAACTCGCCGTCCACGCGCAAATGCGTGTAGCCGCGCGGGCGGGCCCAGTCGGCCAGCTCGGTGTAGACGCCCTTGCGGTTGACCACCAGCGGCGACAACAGTCCAATGTGCTGCCCCCGGTACTGGGTGAGCAACTGGGCGGCAATGCGGTCGGCCGTCTGCGGCTGCACCGCCGCGCCGTCGTGAACGCAGTGCTGCGTGCCCAGCTTCACGTAAAGCAGGCGCAGGAAGTGCCAGACCTCGGTGGTGGTGCCGACGGTGGACTTGCGCCCGCCACGCGACAGCCGCTGTTCGATGGCCACGGTGGGCGGTATGCCGTAGACCGCGTCCACCTCGGGCCGCCCGGCCGGCTGCACGATGCTGCGCGCGTAGGCGTTGAGCGATTCGAGGTAGCGGCGCTGGCCTTCGTTGAACAGGATGTCGAAGGCCAGTGTGCTTTTGCCCGAGCCGCTGATGCCGGTGATGACGTTGAACTTGCCACGCGGGATGTCCACGCTCAAGCCCTTGAGGTTGTGCTCGCGAGCATTGACGATCTGAATGCTGTCGGGGCCCGTGGGCGCGCGTAGGGCGGCGTACACCGCCGCCTGCTCGGCCACCGCCACCACCGGCGTCATGGCCGCCGCGTACTCACGCAGCGCGCGCGCGGTGTGGGTGTCGGCATGTTCGCGCACGTCTTCGGGTGTGCCCTCGGCCACAATCAGGCCGCCGCCGTCGCCGCCCTCAGGGCCGAGGTCGATCAACCAGTCTGCCGCGCGCATCACGTCCAGGTTGTGCTCGATCACCACCAGCGAATGGCCGGCGTCCAGCAGCTTGCGCAGCGCGCGCATGAGCTTGGCGATGTCGTCAAAGTGCAGGCCGGTGGTGGGCTCGTCGAACAGGAACAGCGTGCCCTTCTTCGCCACCGGCTGGCGGCTCTTGGACGCGGTCTTGGCGGCCTCGGCCAGAAAGCCCGCGAGCTTGAGGCGCTGCGCCTCGCCACCCGACAGCGTGGGCACGGGCTGGCCCAGGCGCACGTACTCCAGGCCCACGTCCACGATGGGCTGCAGCGCGCGGATCACCTCGCGGTCGTGGTGGAACACGCTGGCCGCTTCGCTCACTGTCAGCTCCAGCACGTCGGCCACGTTGATGAAACGGCCGCCACGCTCTATCTTGATCTCCAGAATCTCGGGCCGGTAGCGCTTGCCGTCGCAGTCGGGGCAACGCAGGTACACGTCGCTCAAGAACTGCATTTCCACGTGCTCAAAACCCGAGCCACCACAGGTGGGGCAGCGCCCGTCGCCACTGTTGAAACTGAACTTGGCCGGCGTGTAGCCGCGCTGGCGCGACACCGGCGCGTCGGCAAACAGGCTGCGGATCGCGTCCCACGCGCCCACGTAACTGACCGGGTTGGAGCGCGCCGTTTTGCCAATGGGCGACTGGTCCACGTAGACCACGTCGGCCAGCAAATCGGCGCCCAACAGGCGGTCGTGTGCGCCCGGTGACTCGGTGGCGCGGCCAAAGTGGCGCATCAGCGCCGGCGCCAGCACGTCCTGTATCAGCGTGGACTTGCCGGAGCCGCTCACGCCCGTCACCACCACCAGGCGCTGCAGCGGGATGTCCACCGAGACGTCTTGCAGGTTGTGCTCGCGAGCCCCTTCAAGAATGAGGCGCGGCGTGTTGTCGGTCACCATGCGCTTGAAGCCCATGCCGATTTGCTTGCGCCCGCCCAGGTAGGCACCGGTCAACGTGTCGGCCTGGCGCAGCGCGGCCACCGGGCCGTCGAAGACGATCTGCCCGCCGCGCTCGCCGGGGCCGGGTCCCATGTCGATCACGCGGTCGGCGGCCATCATCACCGCCGGGTCGTGCTCCACCACCACCAAGGTGTTGCCAGCGTCGCGCAGGCGCAGCATGGCCTGGTTGATGCGGTCCATGTCGCGCGGGTGCAGGCCGATGCTGGGTTCGTCCAGCACAAACAGGGTGTTGACCAGCGAGGTGCCCAGCGCGGTGGTGAGGTTGATGCGCTGCACCTCGCCACCACTGAGCGTGCGGCTCTGGCGGTCCAGCGTGAGGTAGCCAATGCCCACGTCGCACAGGTACTTGAGGCGGGTGGTGATTTCCTCGAACAACAGGCGCTGCGCCTGCGATTCGGCGTCGCGCGCATCGCCCAGCACGTCGGCGCTGATGAGGTCAAAAAAGCGCCGCAGACGCGCGATCGGCATCAGCATCAGGTCGTGCAGGCTCAGGCCCGGCAGGGCTTCGAGCTGCGCGCGGCTCCAGCCCACGCCGCGTGGCAAAAAGCGCCGATCGGTGGGCAACACATCGTCCGCCGCCACCTTGGAGCCGATGCGCCACAGCAAGCTTTCGAGCTTGAGGCGCGCGCCGCCGCAGGTCTCGCAAGGGGTGTAGCTGCGGTACTTGGACAAGAGCACGCGGATGTGCATCTTGTAGGACTTGCTCTCCAGGTATTCGAAGAAGCGTTTCACGCCGTACCAGCGTTTGCCCCACTGCCCGTCCTTGTAGCCGGCCTCGCCGTGGATGACCCAATGCTGCTGCTCGGGTGAGAGCTTGTTCCAGGCCGTGTCGCGCGGGATGCCGTGGGCCTCGGCGTGGCGCATCAGGTCGTCCTGGCACTCCGACCAGGCCGGCGTCTGGAAGGGCTTGATGGCGC
>DASUIK010000218.1:0-6233 GCA_036279795.1 Burkholderiaceae bacterium
CGGGCACACAGGGTTCTTGCAACACGGGCGAGCCAAAGTCCATGAACTCCAGCCAGTCGCAGGTGGGCGTGACGGCCAGCACGTGGGCGCTGGCCTCGATGAACAAGTGGCTGGACACCGGCATGGACGCCGCGCGCGCCAGGCCCATGACACTGAGCCAGCCGGTGATGCCGCCGATCTTCATGAGGTCGGGCATCATGCGGTCGCAAGCGCCGGCGCTCAGGGCCTGTTCGGCAGCGCGCGGGAACCACCAGTTTTCGCCGGTTTGAATGGGCACCGTGGTGGCCGCGCGCACGCGGGCATGGCCCGCCAGGTCTTCGGCCGCCACCGGCTCTTCCACCCACTCCAAGTCGAACGGCTCCAGCGCCCGCACGCGGCGCACGGCCTCCACCGGCTCCAGGCTCTGGTTGTAGTCCACCATCAGCGCCAACCCTTCGCCCACGATGGTGCGCACGGCACGCACGGTGGCCAGATCGTGCGCCAGGCTGCCGCCACCGAGCTTGAACTTGATGGCGGTGAAACCCTGGGCCACCGAGGCTTCCAGCGCGGCGGCGTCGCGCGCCGGGTCAATCAAGCCCCAGCTGTCATAGGCGCGCACGAGCCGTGGCTCGCCGCCCAGCAGGCGCACCACGGGCTGGCCGGTAGCCTGGCCCAGCACGTCCCAGAAGGCCATGTCCAGCGACGACACCAACATGCCCAGCAGGCCTTGCAAACCTAGTAGGCGGAAGGTGCGCTCCAGCCGCTGCTGCAAGGCCAGCGGCACCACCGGCTGGCCCTTGAGAACGGGCGAGACCTGTTCCACCAGGGCCATGAGCGGCTTGAGCATGAGCGGCGTGTAGGCAAACAGGTAGGCGCGGCCGGTGATGCCTTCTTCGGTCAACACGTCCAGCAACACCAGGGGCGAGGCCTCAATCGCGCCGGACGCGGTGCGTATGGGCCGTGCCAGCGGCGCGATGACGGCGCGCGCGCGGATACCGCGCAAGGTGAGCGGGCTCATTCGGGACTCCTGTCGTCCACCGCCACCTCAGGCACAGGGCCGAGGTACTGGCTGATGTCCACCTCGTCGATCTGCTCGGGCAACAGATACTGCTGGGCGTAGCGCAGGTAGATGCCCGAGGTGAGGAAAAGGTCGAACAGCACCGGGTCGATGTGGCGGCGGCGCTTGAAGCCGTAGAGGATGCGCACCGACTCGGACAGGGTCTTGGCCTTTTTGTAGGGCCGGTCGCGCGCGGTGAGCGCCTCGAACACGTCGGCGATGGCCATGATGCGCGAGGGCACCGACAGTTCTTTTTCGGTCAGGCGGCGCGGGTAGCCCGTGCCGATCAGGGTTTCATGGTGGGTGCCCGCGTATTCGGGCACGCGCTTGAGGTTGTAGGGCAACGGCATGTTCTCCAGCATCACGATGGTCTGGATGATGTGCTCGTTGATCTTGAAACGCTCTTCTTCGGTCAGCGTGCCCCGTGCGATGGACAGGTTGTAGACCTCGCCATGGTTGTAGAGGTGCTCAGGGACCTTGAGGGTGAACCCGTAGCGGCTGTCGAGTGCGGCGGACGGCGGGCGCTCGAACAGGTGGTGGGCCTTGTCGGCCAGCAAGAACTCCTGAGCGGGCAAGGCTTGCGCCGGTTCGCGTTCGTGGCGCGCCAGCTCGTCGTGGGCCAGGCCCAGGCGGTCGTCGAAGTGGCGCATCCAGGTGGCCTGGGCGATGGCGCGCAGCCGCTCCACTTTGTCGGGCGCCATGAATTCGCTGCCCAGGTTGCATTCGGCCACGAAGGCGAAGTCGGACAACAGCTGCGCTTGGCGTGCCTCGAACGTTTGCTGTGCGGCCTCGGCCTGTGTGGGGTCGGCCAGGGTGGCCTCCAGGCATTCGATGCGGGCGTCGCGCAGCAGCACCTCAAAGCGGGTGCGTATTTCGTGGATGCGGTTGCAAATGGTTTCCAGCTTGGTGGCTTTGTCCACCACAAATTCGGGTGTGGTGACCTTGCCGCAATCGTGCAGCCAGGCCCCGATGCGGAACTCGCGCCATTCGTCTTCGGTGTGGAAGGCGAAGTCGGCCAGCGGACCCTGCTTTTCGTCGCTCGCGGCCTCGGCCAGCATGAAGGCCAGTTGGGGGACACGTTCGCAGTGGCCACCGGTGTAGGGGCTCTTGGTGTCGATGGCGCCGGCCAGGATCTGGATCATGGCGTCGAGCAAGGCTTTCTGCGCCCCAAACAAATTCTGGTTCTCCAGCGCCACCGCCGCCTGCGCCGCCAGCGCCTCGACAAAGCTGACGATCTCGGGGTCGAAGGGGATCACCTCGCCGGTGTGGGGGTCCAGCGCGTTCATGAGCTGGAACAGGCCGAGCACCTGGCCCTCGCGGGCCTTGAGTGGCACATTCAAGGTGGACACCACGCGCATGCCGGACGAGTCGCTGAAGCGTTTGGTGCCGCTCACGTCAAAGCGGGTTTCCTTGTAAATATCGTCGATCACCACGGTCTCACCGGTGAGCACGACGTGGGTGGCCACGTAGCGGTGGTCGGGGTGGCCGTTGATGTCGTACAGGGCCAGCTCGGTGGCGGGCAGCGGGTCGTCGCTGGTGCGCAGTGTGAAGCGCAGGGTGTTGCGTTCGGTCTTGAGGAAGAGGGTGGCGGCCTGGCAATGGGCGATCTCGCGCGCACCGAACAGCGCCGAGTGCAGCAGGGCGCCTCGGTCTTGCTGGCGGCCGAGTTCGATGCCGGTATCCACGATGCGCGAGAGCTTGGCCTGCGCCAGCTCCAGCGCCGCCGTGCGCTCTTTGACGGAGCGGTGCATCACGGTTTGTGCCTGGCCCAGCGCGTCGATTTCGTACAAATAAGAGCGCACCTCCGCCGGCTCGGCCGAGAAGTCCAGCGAGCGCAGGCGCTCGGAGTTCTGGGCCATGCGCGCCAGCGACCGCGCGATGCCACGTGTGCCCACCATGGCAATGGGCACCAGCACCACCAACAGCAAGGTGGTCACCAGCAGCACGTCGCGGCGCGCGCGCTCCACCGGCGCGGTGTAGTCCGACACCGGCGCCCACGACACCACCTGGTAGCGCCCGCTGCCCGCCACCGACAGCCGGCGCAGCACCAGCAGGTGAGGCTCGCCCGCGAGGTCGAGGAACTGGGCGTGGTCGGTTGGCAGATCGCCCAACAAAGCCGCCACCGCAGAGGCTTTGGGGCTGCCTGCGGCCGCCAGGGACAAGAGCAGGTTGGCAGGCGGTTGCAAGGCGGAACTGCCTTTGCCGTGTGCGGCCAGCAAGCGGCCGTCCTCGTCGAGCACACCCAGGAAAGCGTTGTCGCTGGTGCGGTAGCTGGCCAGCACACCCGGCAGGCTGTGCAGGCTGATGTCGATGCCGTAGGCCCCCTGGCCGCCGGGCAACGCAGCCGACAGGGTCAGGCCCTCGCGCTGGGTGGAGGCGAACACATAGGGTGCGGTCAGAAAAGCCCCGGCGCCTTGCAAAGCCCCCCGGTACCAGGGCCGGTCGAGCGGCGAGTAGGCGGCGGGTGCGGCACGCACCGCCAGCTCGGTACCCGCCGCATCCAGAAACCGCCAGCGCTCCTGGCGCTGGCCACTGGCATCGGCCTGAATGACCCGCAGCGCCAGCTCGGTGGCGGCAGGGGCCTCGAGCGCCTGGACGATGGTCGGCTCGCGCCGCACGGCAATGGCCTGCAGGAAGTCGCCGTTGGACAGGCCGATGTACTCGCCGTACACGCCGGGGTTTTGGCGCACCGAGGTTTGGAGCACGTCCAACGCCGATACCGTGGCCTGGCGGTCGTGCGCCAGCAAAGCGCCCCCATCGGCCGCAGCAAACGCGCGGGCCCGCCGCGCGTGGGCCTCCAGACTGAGCTGCAGGTTGTCGGCAATGCCTTGGGTGATCAGCTCGAAGCGATCAACAGCGCCCTGCTGCGCGGTTTCGCGGAACTTGCCGAACACGGTGCCCAGAAACACCAGGGCGAGCAGCAAGACCAGCGCACTGGCCGAGAGAACGATCCACTGCTGAAACCTGATGGTGCTTTTGCCGAACATCCGCGATCTCCCTCAGATGGGATCAAAGCCTAACACCGGACCTCCTATCCCTTCGCCAAATTGTTGACAGCAATTGACAATTTCATTTACGATGGTGAACATACATTCACCAAACGACATGTCCGATCACCAACACCTCGAGTCCCTGCGTGCCTACTGGCGCGAGCACAAGGCCTTCCCTTCCATGGCCAAGCTGGCCGATGTCTTGGGCCTGGCCTCGGCCGGTGGGGTGTTCAAGGTGGTGGGGCGGCTGGTGGACGCCGGCTTCCTGGAGCGGGTGGAGGGCCGCATCGCGCCGGCCTCGGCGTTTTTTGCGCTGCCGGTGTTGGGCAAGGTGCGCGCCGGCCTGCCCCAGGCCGAAGACCAGACCGCCGGGCAAGAGATGCTGGCCGTCGAAGACGTGTTGATCCGCCACCCGGAGCGCACCGTGCTGTGCCGGGTGCGGGGCGAGTCCATGCGCGATGCAGGCCTGCTCGACGGCGACATGCTGGTGGTGGAGCGCAACCGCCCCACCAAACCCGGCGACATCGTGGTGGCGCTGGTGGACAACGAAATGACGGTGAAGTACCTCTACCCCTTGCCTGGCCAGGGCGGCTGGGTGCTCAAACCCGCCCACCCCGACTACCCCGACATCTTGGCGCGTGAGTCGCTGGAGGTGGTGGGCGTGGTGGTGGGCATGTTCCGGCAAATGGGCCGCTGAGGCGGCTGTTCAACGTTTTTACGAGCGAGGTTTCCATGACGATCAAAGCCATTTTTCGCAAGATCACCGGCCGTGGCGGCGCCCTCAACCGCGCCAAGACCACCCGCGAGATCTGCCAGCTCAACGTGTTGGCCGCCGGGGCCCGGGTGTCGGTGTACGAGCTGGATTGACACGGTCCACCCCCGTCGCTTGCCCGCTTCGCGTGGCCGCATCCCCCCTCAAGGGGGCGACACCAGCCGTCCGGCCAAGCTGGCCCGGCGGTGCCCCCCGGTTGGGCGGCTTCAGCCGCCACCAATCACCCTGAACGCGACAAAAACTTGCACCCACCTCGAGCACAGTGGTACGATGTCTTATAACTAACCACAACACCCACGCCGGGGAGACACCGACCATGAGACCCAACCGCCTGCGCACGCTGTGGCAAACCGGAGGGGCTGCCGTGAATGGCTGGCTGGCCATTCCGAACAGCTTTTCGGCCGAAACCATGGCCCACCAAGGTTGGGACACGCTGACCATCGACCTGCAGCACGGCCTGGTGGACTACCACGCCATGGTGCCCATGCTGCAGGCCATCTCCACCACCGACACCGTGCCGGTGGTGCGTGTGCCCTGGCTGGAGCCGGGCATCCTCATGAAGGCGCTGGACGCCGGTGCCTATGGCGTCATCTGCCCCATGGTCAACACCCGCGAAGACGCCGAGAAGCTGGTGGCCTGGACCCACTACGCGCCGCGCGGGGTGCGCAGCTTTGGCCCGGTGCGCGCGAACCTTTACGGTGGCGCCGACTACGCGCAGCACGCCAACGACACCATCGTCACCTTCGCCATGATCGAAACCGCGCAGGCGCTGGACAACCTGGAGGACATCCTCTCGGTGCCGGGACTGGACGCGGTCTACATCGGCCCGTCCGATCTGTCGCTGTCGCTGGGCTGCACGCCCACCTTCGACGACGTGGACCCGCCCGCCGCCGATGCCATTGCCCACATCCTCGCGCGCGCCAAGGCACATGGTCTGGTGGCGGGCATACACAACGGCAGCCCCGCTGCAGCGCTCAAACGCATCGCCATGGGCTTCCAGTTCGTCACCGTCAGCTCCGATGCCCGCCTGCTGGCCGCCGGCGCCCAGCAGGTGGTGCGCGAGATGCGCGGCGCCCAACCCACGGCGCCGGGCAGCGGCTACTGAGCCGACACCCCACCGTTCACCCCCATTTCTTGCAAGGAGTTTGTTCATGAAGATCGGTTTCATCGGCCTGGGCATCATGGGTGCGCCCATGGCCGGCCACCTGCTCGCCGCCGGCCACGCCCTGTTTGTGCGCACCCGCAGCCAGGTGCCCGCCGCGTTGTCGGGTGCTACCGTGTGCGCCACCAACGCCGACGTGGCGCGCGCGGCCGACATCGTGTTCCTGATGCTGCCCGACACCCCCGATGTGGAGACCGTGTTGTTCGGCGATCAGGGCGTGGCTCAGGGCCTCAGCGCCGGCAAGGTGGTGGTGGACATGAGCTCCATCTCACC
>DASUIK010000219.1:0-9507 GCA_036279795.1 Burkholderiaceae bacterium
CAACAGGCGTGCCAGCGCCGGGTCGCCGCGCAACAGACCGGCCGCGTGCAACGCCGCCAGCAACTCGCTCCACGGCGCCTCGTAGGTGTTTTTCAAATCAACCACAGCCTCGCGCTGCGCGGGCGTGAGGCTGCGCCACTCATACAACATCACAGGGATGAAGTCGCTGTCAGGTCCCAGCAGCACATCGAGGTGGCTGCGCACCATGGCGCGAAAGCGCGGCACCAGCGGCTGGCCTGGCGCACCAGCGCCGGCCAGCACCTCGGCTTGCCGCGCGATGGCAAAGCGCATGCCTTCGGCCATCACCGCTTCAAGCAAGGCCTCCTTGCTGTCGAAGTGGTAGAAGGGCGAGCCCGAACGCATGCCACAGGCGGCGGCGATGTCGCGCGTGCTGGTGGCAGCAAAACCCTGCTGGCGAAACAGGTGGGCGGCGGCGCGGATCAACTCCTGCCGGCGGTTGCCGTCATCGCGGGCCTCGGGCGGTTTGCGGGGACGGCCGCGCGGGCGGCGCTCGGTTGGAACAGGGGATGTGGGTACCGAAGCGGTCATGACGGTGGACCATAACAGCTTGCTTTATTTTTGACAAGCAAATGCTTTTCAAAAATAACAGGCGGCAGCCCCCACTACCGCCCAAAAGACAAAATGCGGTCCTCAGGTGCCCCGGCGCCCTTTCAAACGCTGCGCATGCGCCAACCAGCCCATCGCCAAAGCGAGTGCGAGCAGGGCCCAAAAGGACAAGGCTGGGATGGGCTGTGACGCCACGGGTGTGGGTTGCGCGGGCGATGGTTGTGGCACCAGCGCATCCGGCGTCAGGGAAACCAGCGGTGTGTTCGGGTCCAGCGCCGCCAGCTGCGAGGCGTCGTAGGTCACGCCGGTCAAATCCTGCCCGGGGGTGGGCGTCCAGGTCGCGGTGCCCTGGTTGTTGAAGGTCTGGTTGGCGCCAGGCTGGTCGATGGTCGCCAGGAAGCTGATTTCCAAGCGGTTGGTTGCCGTGTTGATGCCGCCCACCGTCACACCAAAATCGCTGCCGAAGTTGGCCACCACATGCACCCGCCCACGCGGGTAGACCTGGCTGGGCGGCTCGAAGCTGCAGGCGCTCACGGTGGTCACGCCGAAGGGGCTGCAGCTCAGGCTGCCGCCCACCGCCGTCATGCCCGTGGGAGGCGGATCGGTGATGACCACGTCGTTGGCCACGATGGGGTTGTCGTTGACCCACACCATGGTCCAGCGGATCACGGTGCTGCTCTGGACGGTTCCCACTTTCACACCGAAAGGCGGATCGAACACGTAGCCGAAAACGGCGCCAGCATCGTCCGCGCCCTGGAGGTCCTGCAGCCCACCTTGGGTGGGCGTCATGCGCACCGAGACGGTGTTGCGCAGGCTCAGCTGGCGCTGTTCCTCTACATACCAATAGGCCGTTGCCCCAGGTGCCAGTGGCAGGCTGGAGCCGGCGCGCAACACGAAGCGGGATTGGTTGACACCGGGCGTCACACCCAAGGCCGCGTCGTCGAACACGGGCGCGCTCAGGTCCAAGGTGCCGGTGTTGGCCACCGAAACGCACCAGGTCACCGGCTGGTCGACACGGTTCTTGTTCACCACCACCGCGCTCTGGGTGGCGCTGGGGCAACTGGCGCCGCTGTCGTGGCCGAGGTAGATGGTCTTGCGCACCGTCATGGTGGCCACGGGCGTGGCCGCATCGGTGCAAGACATGGGGAGGTCCATGTCGTCGGCGATGGGGCTGAGTCCGCTCAGGGTGCGCTCCTGCACGCCAGCGCCAGTGCAGACCAGGCTGGCCGGCGTGACCGACGCTTGCACCAGCGTCGGGCCAGAGGCGACCGAGGCACCGCGCTGTTTGGCGCTGACCACCGTTGGCGCAGATGTGGTCAGTGAAGTGGGCTGCAACTGCGCCACCGGCAGGGGTTTGCACAAACCGGTGTTGGTCACCCCGGCCGCCTCGTCGTCCAGCGCCGTGGTGCGCGACAGCGTGGCGCGGTACAAACCGTAGCCCCAGTCCGGGCGCGTGCGCCAGTCGCCTTGTTGTCCGGCAATCACGTACCGCGTCTGGCTGTTGGGGCCTTGCAAGAACACATTGCCCTGCGCCAGGTCACCGGCCAGGCCACAGCTGTTGAGCTCTCCTCGGTCCTCGGGCAGGTCGTGGCGGCCGTTGCCGTTGAGATCCAGCCATTCCCACTGGGCAAAGCTGGCAATGGTGTCGAGGTTGTTGGCGGTCACCAGGCCGTCGTTGTTGGCGTCCAACCATTCGTTCTTGATGCCGTCGCGGTTGACGTCCAGCCACACCTGGCCGCTGACAGCGATGCCGGGCGTGGGGCCATAGGCGAACTCCCGCACGAGCGTGTCGCAGGCCGCGACGGTGACGGTGGCCAGACTGGAATCGACGGGGTAGAGCCGGTGAACCTGGTTGAGGTTGGCGTCCTGCACCTGGATGAGGTAGGTGCCGGGCAACACGCCTTCAAAGCGGAACAGGCCCGCGCTGCTCACGGTCAGGCGCGTGGCGCCCAGGCCACTCTGCTGCGGGATCAGCAGCACGGGCACGCGCACGTCGGCCAACAAGGCCTCGCCCACATCCTGATAGAGGTTGCGGTTGGTGTCGCGCCAGAGGCGGCCACTGACGACCGCGTTGGCCGAGCAGACGGGGCCGCTGCCACCGGTGGCCAAGAGGCCGAAGTCCACCGTGGTGGTGCCCGGGGCGGTCACACCCGCGTTGACCTGGGTGCCCGCTGGCGTGGTCACGCGCCAGCCATCGGGTAGCACCAGTTCCACCTGGTAGCTGCCCGCCGCCAACGCGCCGAAGTCGTAGCGGCCCAGCACATCGGTGTAGGCAATGCGCGAGAGGGTGCCGCCCGCACCGCGCAGGCGCACGGCCACGCCGAGCCGGCCACTTTCGCCACCGTTCACCGTTGCGTCCCCGTCGGCATCGTTCCAGACCAGGCCTTGCAGTTGGCCCACGGCCGTCCCCGGCACCACATATCCGGTGTTGCGCTCGGTCGCACCGCCGTCAGGCACCGTCACCACGGAGGGGTCCACGCCATCGCTGCCGCTGGTCAGCGCCAGGCCATCTGGCACACTGCCGTCGTCCACATCCAGCACGGCCGCGCCGGCGGCCACCACCCGGCTGAAGCGCCCGTTGGGGTCGGTGTACACCACATAGGCGGTGGAGGTGGCGTCCAGGATGGTCACCGCCACACCGGGAAGCGGCGTGTCGGTGGCGGCATCGAACAGGCCGTTGGCGTTGTTGTCGCGGTAGACGCGGCCAGCCACCAGGCCGGTGCCGGCCGCGAGCACGGTCACATCTTCATCGGTGGTGGACAAGGCATCAAAAGGCGCGATGGCCACACCAGGTGTGGTGGCACTGAGCGCCAGCTCGTTCTGGTAGGTGGCCGGGCCGACCGAGGCGGACAAGGCGGCATCGAAGGTGATAGTGAGTTCACCACCGCCACTCAATATCCAGCCGCCCCAGCGCGGCTGAGCGTCACCTACCGAAGGTTCGACGGTGATGCTGCGCGTGGCGCCATTGCCGCCGGTAGACACCGTGGTCGCGTAGCTGAAACCCGAGGGCAGCAGATCGACCACCTCAACACCCGCCACCGCCGTCGCGAGCTGGTTGCGCACCGTGATCTCGTAACGCGCCGTGCCACCGGCCACCGCCGTGGGTGTGGTGGTGCGTTTGCTGACGGTGAGCCCGCCTACCGCTGTGGTGGCGCTGCTGGCACACGCGGCAGGCGGCGTGGCGCCGGTGCAGTACACCGCATCGCTCAGACTGGCCTGGTTGGTGGCCGTGCCAGGACCGGTGGGCAGCCAGTGCACCGTCACCGTGCCGCCCTGCCCCGGCGCCAGGTCGCCCAGGCTCAAGTTCACGGGCCCGGTGGTGCCAGGCGTGGGCGCCGTGCCAGGTGTGGGCGACGCTGCTGCGTACAACCAGCCGGCGGGCGGGGTGTCGGTCAGCGTCACGGAGGTGGCCGTGGCGTTGCCGTCGTTGCGGTAGCTGAGCTGGTAGGCCGCACCCACCGTCAACGCGTCGCCCTGTGCGCCGCTCAGGGGCGTGCCCGGGTCCAGCGTCAGGCTGTTGGCGTTGACCGCCAGCACCCGGCCCAGCCCACTGCCCAGGCGCACCCAGGCACCGGCTTCGATGCCGGTCATGCCATCCACGTACAACACGGTGGCCGCATTGACCGACGCCGACAGGTGCCCCGCCGGGTAAGGCAGGCTGGCGGGTCCGGTTTTGGACAGGGCCAGGCGCGGTGCCGCACTGGCCAGGCTGCTCACGCTGGCGGTGCGCGTGGAGGCGTTGCTGGCAGAAGCCGTGGCCAGGTTGAGTAACGTCGTCTGGCCGTTGGGCAAAGGCGCCTGCACCCGCGTGGTGAACGACAAGGTCTGGCTGGCCCCGCCCGCCAGCGTGGGCAGGGTGAGCACCACGCGGTTGTTCACCGCGTCGAACTGGCCACCACTGACATAGCTGAGGTAGGCGGGCAAAGGATCGCTCACCACCACGTCGCTGGCCGCACCCGAACCCGAGTTGCTCACCGTCACCTGGTAGGTCACGGTTTCGCCAGGCTGGAAGCCCCGCTGTGCGTCGGCCGGCGCAGAAGCCGTTTTGCTCAAACCCAGGTTGGGGTTGGTGCTGACCGACACCGACACCGTGTTGCTGGCGGCACTGCACGGCACGCTGGCGCAGCCGCTGAATTGGGCCGTCGCGCTGTTGTTCACCACGGTGATGCCTGCGGGCAAGCCAGAAGCAGCCACCTGCATGTCAAAGGCCAACACCGCGGTGCCACCCGGCACCAGGGTGCCGGCGTTGACCGACAGCGTGCCACCCGCCACGCCATCCGGCACCACCTGGCCGTTCAAACGGGTCGAGCCTGGTACGTAGCTCATGTGCGACAACGACGACAGCACATCAGACAACACCACGTTGGTGGCGTTGGCGGTGCCCGCGTTGAGCGCGGTCAGCGTGAAGGTGACGGCGCCGCCAGGCTGGAGCAGCGAGGTGTTGGCGGCCTTGCTGAGCACCACGTTCGCGGTGCCGGCCGGGTCGCCACCGCCCACGACGGCGGTGCCAGCGGTGGCCGAGACGTCGGCCGTTTGGTCGGAACGGATCGTGGCCGTGTTGAGCAGGCTGCTGTAAGCGCTGAGGTCGTCGGGCACCGAGACGGTGACAGTGCGCGTGCCCGAGCTGCCTTTGGCCACGGTGCCCACAGTCCAGGTGACGGTGCCGCTGTTGTGGCTTCCGCCATCCGACGCGCTGACGAACGTGACGCCAGCGGGCAAGCTGTCGACGAGTGTCACGCCGGTGGCGTCGGTGGCGCCACTGGTGTTGGCATAGTTTAAGGTGTAGCTCAACTGACGGCCCGTGCCCGCGACATTCAGCGACGTCTGACTGACCGACTTGTTCAACGTCAGGTTGGCCGGAGGCAGTGAACACACCTCGACGTAGCCCACGTTGGTCGCCGTCTTGGGCGACAGGTTCACGCTGATGCTGGCGGTGGTGGAGCCGGCGCCGGTCAGGCGGCCGCTGACCACGACCAGCAATTTGTGGTCCTTGCGCAGTTCGGTGGTTTGCCCGGCGTAGGTGTCCACGGTCAAGGTGAAGCTGTTCGACCCCGAATTGCCATTGAAGGCCACGTCCGACGAGGCGGCGATGCGGCGCTTGCTGACCTCGCCGACCACCGGATCGTAGTCATAGACCTCCATCTTGAAGGTCATGTTCTCGTTGCTGGACTTTTGCACGTAGGCGTTGCCGCTGATGCTCACGTTGGCCGACAACACACCAGCAGCGTCGCGGAACAGCGTGGTGGAGTCGGCCACATCCTCTTGGTAGAACCGGGCCAGTTCAACGTAGCTCGTGCTGCTGAACCCCAGTGAGACGGTGGAGGCGGTCAAACCCGTTGTGCTCAGCCGGGCTTCCTTGTTCCACTGGTTGTTCGCATTGGGTTGGTCGGTGAAATAGTGGGGCGTACAAATCTGCGCGGTCTGCTGGATCCCCACGCTTGCCGACGCCTGCACCGCGCTCAAACCCGTTGCGCCCAGGCTGGCCGTGTTGGTCACCGGGTTGGGTCCGCTGGTGTAGGTGTTGGCCACTTGCGCCACCACGCTGACACTGCCACTGGCGCCCGCTGCCAAGTCACCCAGGTTCCAGCTCACGGTGCCGCTGCTGCCCACCGCCGGTGCGCTGGCGGGCGTGGGGCTGGCCGACACGTAGGTGAAACCCGCCGGCAAGGGGTCGGACAAAACGGCGGCCACCGCAGTCGCGTTGCCCACGTTGGCGTAGGCCAGCCCGAACGTGACGCGATTGGACGGCGTGCCAGTGCCATCGTTGGTGGCCACACCAGGAACCACCAGCGTCTTGCTGGCGGTTTTGCTCAGGCTCAGTTGCGCACGGGGCGTCGCCACAAACACCGATGCGCTGGCGGTGGCCGTGGCCGTGCTGGGGCTTTCGATGCTGGCGGTGTTGACGTTGGGCACGGTGCCGCCCGCCGGATAGGGGCTCTCCACCGTGGCCGTGAAGCTGACGGACAAAGGCCCCTGCCCCGCCGCCAGGTTGCCCACGGCCCAGCTCAGCTGGCTGCCATTGACCGTGCAGGCGGGCACGCAACTTCCAGGCACCAGCGTCAGGCCGGTGGGCAGGGTGTCGCGTACCACGACGCCAGCCACGTTGACCGGCGAATCGTTGGCGTAGCTGATGGTGTAGGTGATACTGTCGCCCGGCACCGCGCTGTAGCGGCTGGGTGTCTTGGCGATGCTCAGGCGTGGCGCGCCGACCTGCACCTGCACCGGCTCGCTGGCAATGGTGCCCAGGTCGGTGACGGCGCTGGCGCTGTTGTTGTAGCTGCCCACGACGCTGGTGGCGGTGGTTCGGAAGGTGAGCGACTTGCTGGTCCCGGGCGAGATGCTCACGGCCGGATCGAAGCTCCAGCCCAGCACCTGGCCGGCCACCATCGGCGCGGCAGCGCCGAAATCGCCGCTGGTGGGCCCGGCGTAGGCAAAACCGGCGGGCAGGCTGTCTTGCAGGCTGCCGACACGCACGGGCGCGGAGTTGGCTGCCGGGTTGCCCACGGTGATGGTGAAGTCCACCGCACCACCCGCCGTGACCGTGGCAGCCGATGACGTCTTGGTGATGGTGGGCGCGATGCCGCAGCTGTTGACCGCGAGGTCCACGCCGGTGGTGGCGATCTGGGTGCCCGTCACGTCAGGGTTGCCATACCAGTCCTCGGCGGTGCCGGGCACAGGGGCCGACTGGTGGGAGGGAAACGCCGCCTGCTGTCCGGACAGCCAGCCCACGGGGGCGCCTT
The DNA here is from genome assembly GCA_036279795.1 of Burkholderiaceae bacterium. Lineage (GTDB taxonomy): Bacteria > Pseudomonadota > Gammaproteobacteria > Burkholderiales > Burkholderiaceae_C > Hydrogenophaga. The sequence goes on from DASUIK010000219.1 coordinate 7,308, forward strand.
GTTGCCAGGTCTTGGCAGTCCCGTCCCAGGTCCAGCGGTTGCTGTAGACCTGGGCCTGGGTGTCCACCGCCGTGCTGCCCACAATGTAGGAAAAGGTGCGGTTGTCCACCGGAGCGTCGGGCACGTCGCGGTCGTGCTTGGTGCGGTCGTCCACGGCCTGCACGCCGATCAGGTAACGCCCTTTGAGCAGGCCACTGGCATTCCAGGCGGCAACCCAGGTGTTGAGTGTGCCGGGCTTGAGGCTGGCGTCGGCGGCCAGCGTCCAGGCGCTGCCGGCGTCGCCCGCGGTGGTGCCGTCGCCGTCGGCGTCGTACCAGTAGAAGAACTGCACCTGCTTGACCGAGCTGCGGGCCTCGCCATTGCCGTCCACGTACAAGGTGTCCTGCACCCGCGCACTGAGCGCGTAACTGGCACCCGGACCACAGGTCTGCGGCGGGCTGGCCGCCACGCTGGAAACGATGGGCTGCGCGTAGGCGCCCTGCTTGTTGAAGGACAGGTAGTCACCAAACGGCGCCGGCTTGGCCACATTGCCAATGTAGCTGGCGTTGAGGGCGCAGTCCTTCTGGAACGGATTGTTCAGGCTGTTCGCGGTACAGAACAGCATGGAGATGGGCGTGTCGCGGGTGATCTTGGGGCCGCCCATGCCGCGCAGCGCCGGGTTGGGGCTGGTGGCCGAGGCGTCCAGCATGCGCACCGGGATCTGGTAGTCCACGAAGTACTCGGTGCAGCTGTTGGTGTAGACCAGCCGGGACCGGCTGGTGCCGTAGTCCCAGGTATTGGTGGCCGAGCCAGCGGGCCACTGGGTGGTGGGCGTGAGCTGGTTCTGGAAATTCATCAACTTGCCGTCCGGCCCCACAAACGCGGTGGGGTTGTGGGCAATGACGCGTATGTTGGGATCGTTGAGGTAGTCGATCGACTGCGTGGGCAGGTTGCCCCAGATTCCCGCGATCATGTCGATGGGCGTGGACGGGCCGCCCGAGGAGCCGTTGAGGTGGGCTGCCACGTCGCGGTAGCCGTCGCCATCGATATCGAACAGCACCGTCCACAGCGCCGAACTCCAGGGATCGGTGGCGCCGTAGCTGCCCGCCGATGGGCCAGTGCCGTAGTTGTTGGCGATCTGTTCCACGCGCCAGCGGAACATCAGCACGTCCTGGCTGCCGTCGGTGGCCGCGCCTTTGCGCAGGCTGGTGTAGATCGAGGGCAGCGACTTGTCGATGCAGGACGACGACACGTTGACGTAGTTCTGCGGCGACGTCCCCCCGTTGGACGGGTCTTGAACGCGGGGGTCTTGCAGCCCGGTCTGGAAACGGGTGTAGGGCTGCCAGCCGCCACATTGCTGGCCACAGTCCTTGGGATCGGCTGGTTCGTTGGGCCAGGCCACAGGCGCGAAATGGATGGGGCCCGCCGCCTCGTTGGGCGTTCCCGTGCCCCACATCGGCGGAAAGGGGTCGGCATGCACCACGGCCATCCAGCTCCCGAGTGCCAACACACCGCCCATCGCCACACGGCTGCCCCAAGCACCCAGCCCAACGTTCTTTTTCTTCATGCGGTCACCACACATAACGCCATAGATTGGCGTTCTTTTGTTACTTTTGTTAAATAGTTTTTCAATTATCCGCAATTTTGGGCGCCACCAGCCTTTGCCCAAGTGATTTGCTCGGTGAGTGCCGCCCCTTAATTGGACCCTTTCATACATCAAAAATGGCCCCTATCAAGAGAACCAATTCCGTCACCATCCAGGCCTCATCTGCCCTCTCCCAGAAAGGCCCCCATGTTCCGCAGCAGCACCGAACACGTTGACAGCTACTACGCCGCCACCTCGCGCGAGCACCAAACGCCCCGCCCCGCCCTGAGTGACAGCCGCCGGGTGGATGTGTGTGTGGTGGGAGCGGGCTTTTTTGGCCTGTACTGCGCGCTGGAGCTGGCGCGCGCGGGCAAGTCGGTGCTGGTGCTGGAGGCCAGCCGCGTGGGCTGGGGTGCGTCAGGGCGCAACGGCGGGCAGATGATCATTGGGTTCCCTTGTGGCATGCAGCGCCTCAAGGGTGTGATGGGCCAGGACAAGGCGAAAAACATGTTCGACGAATCGCTCAAGGCGGTGGCGTCCATGCGACAACTCATGCGTGACGAGCAGATCGCCTGCGATCTGGTGGAAGGCCACCTGGAGGTGGCGGTGCTGCCGCGCCGCGTGGCCGACCTGACC
>DASUIK010000220.1:0-11888 GCA_036279795.1 Burkholderiaceae bacterium
CGTCATCGGTGTGGGCCAGGGTGAACACCAGGCGGCCGGTGCCCACCCAGCTCAGGGCCAGGCCTTGCTCGCGCAGGTAGAACTGCAGCATCCAGTGGTAGCGCGACGGCGCCGTGAAGTTCACCGTCCAGATGCTGGACAAGCCGGTCACACGCACGGGCACCTCGGCCACCTGCAGGCCGTGGTTGAACTGGTCGATGCGGCGCTGCCAGCGTTCGCCCAGGCCGTCGTACACGGCGCGCACTTCGTCGGTGTCAAGTCGGCGCAGGAAGGCGTTCATGGCGCCCATCACATAGGGGTGGGCGTTGAAGGTGCCACGCGCATAGCAGATGTCGGCCGGACGCTCAGGGCGGAAGCGTTGCATCCACGCGCTGCGCCCGCACACCACGCCCACGGGCAGGCCACCGCCCAAGGTCTTGCCATAGGTGACGAAGTCGGCTTGCACGCCGTAGTAAGCCTGGGCGCCGCCACGGGCCAGCCGAAACCCCACGAACACCTCGTCAAAAATGAGCGCGATGCCACGTTCCGTGCAGACGGCGCGCAGGCGCTGCAACCACTGCGCGTAGGCCTCGCGCGTGGCGGGCTCGCTGCTCCGCCCGCCCACCAGCGTGGAGTCGCCGGGCGCGTTGTGGTTGGGGTGCAAGGCCTGCAGCGGGTTCACCAGCACACAGGCGATGTCGCGCCGCGTGTGCAGCACCTGCAAGGCACGGTCGTCCATGTCCTTCAAGGTGAAGGTGTGGCCCGGGGGCATGGGGTTGCCGGGGCCCGGCTGCACGTCGTCCCACCAGCCGTGGTAGGCGCCACAAAACCGTACCAGGTGTTTTCGGCCGGTGTGGTAACGGGCCAGGCGCACGGCCTGCATCACCGCTTCGGTGCCCGACATGTGAAAACTCACCGCGTCCATGCCAGAGAGGCTTTTGAGCCGCGCCACGTTGTCGGCCACACAAGAGTGGTAGCCCCCAAGCACGGGGCCAAGCTCGGCCCCCAGTGCCGCGCCTTCGGCCATGGTGGCCTTGTAAAAATCCACGCCGAACAGGTTGACACCGTAGGAACCGGTGAGGTCGTGGAAACGGTTGCCGTCGAGATCGCTCAAGCCCACACCTGATGCCTGGGCCCAGAAAGCGGGCAAGGGCAGGTGCTGGCGCACCAGGTCGCTGAACTGAAAGGGCACGCGGTAGCGGCCAGTGAACTGCAGATCGGGCAGGCCCTCGCGTGCCTGGGCGGTGAGCGCCAGGCCAAGGGGTGCCATCGCCTGCAGGGTGGCGCTGAGCCGGAAAAACCCCGCGCGGCGCTGCGCTGCCACGCTGGCCGGCGCACCGTCGGCATCAAAAAAGCGCGCTTCGCCCAAGCTGTAGCCAGGCACCCAGCGCGCCAGCCGTTTGGCCAGCCGCGAATGCCCGGCCAGCGAGCGGTGCTTAGCCCGCGAGAGTTGCACCCGCTGGTGCACAAAAGGCAGCGCGGCGGCCAGGGCGCCGGCGGACAAAACCCATTCGGTGGACATCTGACACATGCCTGCAAAGTGAAGGTGTGACAGTTGTAGGCAACCGCTTTGACAACTCCATGAACAAACCCACCTGGCTCGAAAAAATCCTGCTGCAGGAAGACCTCAACTTCCTGCTCACCAACCGGGTGCCGCGCATCGCGCTGACGCGTTTCATGGGCTGGTTCAGCCGCATTCAAATTCCCTGGCTCACACGCCTGTCCATCGCCGTGTGGCGGCTGTTCACCCCGCTGGACCTGAGCGAAGCGCGCCAGCTGCGTTTTGACAGCCTGCACGCCTGCTTCACGCGCGAGCTCAAACCGGGCGCCCGCACTTTTAAGCCACAGCCCGATGTGATTTGCTCACCGTGCGACGCCATCGTGGGCGCCTGTGGCGTGGTGGACGGCACTGACATCCTGCAGGCCAAGGGCTTCCCCTACCCGGTGCGCGAACTGCTGCAAAGCGAGGCACTGGCACACACCATGCAAGGTGGCCAATACGTGACGTTGCGCCTGACCTCGGCCATGTACCACCGCTTCCACGCGCCACACGACCTGGTGGTGGACCGCGTGACTTACCTCAGCGGCGACACCTGGAACGTCAACCCTATTGCCCTCAAGCGGGTGGAGCGGCTGTTCTGCAGAAACGAGCGCGCGGTCATCGAAACGCGCCTGAGTGCCTTTGGCGACGCCCCCCTGGTCCTGGTGCCAGTGGCCGCCATCCTGGTGGCCAGCATCCGCCTGCATTGCCTGGACGTGTTGCTGCACCTGCGCTGGCCCGGCCCCAAGGTGATGCGCTGCCACGTGCCACATGCCAAAGGGCAGGAAATGGGCTGGTTCGAACACGGCTCCACCATCATCGTGTTTGTGCCGCCGGGGTTTGAGCTGGCGCAGGGGGTGGCGACGGGCCAGCGCTTGCGGGCCGGGGAAGCGCTGCTTCGCTGCAGCAATTGAGCTGAGCCATGGGCGTGGCAGGCGCCGAGTCGTCACAGGGGTTTCACAGAGCCGACCTACAACCGACACGGTTCCCGTTCCTCCCTCTCCAACACACCATGCGACACCTTCTGCGCCCTGCCCGCTTCTTTGCCTTGTCCCTCGTGACCTCCGCCTTGCTCGCCGCCTGCGGCGGTGGCGATGACGAAGAACGCACACCCACCAGCCTCACGCTGAGCAAAATCGGTGGCTACACCCACACCGGTGGCGAAACCTCGGCCGAGATCACCGCCTTCGACCCGCTGAGCAAACGCCTCTTTGTGGTCAATGGTGCGCAGGGCACGGTGGACGTGCTGGACCTGTCCGACCCGACCACGCCCAAACAGGTGGGCAGCATCGCCGCCAGCGCGCTGGGCGTGGGCCTGGCAGGCATCAACAGCGTGGCCATCTACAACGGCATCGTCGCCCTGGCGGTGGAGGCCAGCCCCAAACAGAACAACGGCGTGGTGGCCTGGGTGCGCGCGCGCGACCTGGCCGTGCTCGGCACCGACGCGGTGGGCGCCCTGCCCGACATGCTGACCTTCAGCCCCGATGGCCAGCACCTGCTGGTGGCCAACGAAGGCGAGCCCAACAGCTACGGCCAGCCCGACTCGGTGGACCCCGAAGGCAGAATCAGCTTGATAGCGGTCAGTGGCCTGTCGCCCACCGCCACCACCCTCAGCCGCACGGTCACCCAGCTTGGCTTCACCGCTTTCAACAGCCAGGTGGACGCCCTGCGCGCGGCCGGTGTGCGCATCTTTGGCCCCGGCGCCACCGTGGCGCAAGACCTGGAGCCGGAATACATCACCGTCTCGGCCAACAGCAAGACCGCCTACGTGACCCTGCAGGAGAACAACGCCGTGGCCGTGGTGGACATTGCCAGCAAGACAATCACCGCCATCAAACCCCTAGGTACCAAGAACCACAACCTGGCCGGCATGGGCATGGACGTGAGCGACGAAGACGGGGGCACCAACACCAACAGCGGGTCGCCGGCCACCAAGATAGCGCCCGTTCCCACCAAGGGGCTGTACCTGCCCGACGCCATCGCCAGCTACCAGGTGGCCGGCCAAACCTACCTCGTCACCGCCAACGAAGGCGACGCCCGCGACTACACCGGCTTCACCGAAGAAGTGCGCATCCGAGCCCACTGCAACGAGGGCCTGGACCCCACCGTGTTCACCAACGCCGACCAGCTCATCCTCGACAGCAACCTCGGCCGACTGCGCGTGACGTCATCGCCCAACAGTCACCTGAGCGGCAAGAACGCCGCAGGCCAGTGCACCGAGCTGTACACCTTTGGCGCGCGTTCCTTCACCGTGTGGGACGCCGCCAGCGTGACCCCGGTGTTCGACTCCGGCGACGCCTTCGAGAAAGCCACCACGGCCCTGCCCAACGCCGCCTTCAACGCCAGCAACAGCAACAACGACCTGGACAGCCGCAGCGCCAGCAAAGGCCCCGAGCCTGAAGGCGTGGCACTGGGCAAGATCGGCAACAAAACCTTTGCCTTCATCGGCCTGGAGCGGGTGGGCGGCGTCATGGTTTACGACGTCAGCAACCCCTCGGCACCGGTGTACGTGACCTACCTCAACACCCGCCAGGGCACCGGCGGCGACCGTGGCCCCGAAGGCCTGGCCTTCGTGAGCGCCAAGGATTCGCCCAACGGCAAACCGCTGCTGATCGTCGGCAACGAAACCAGCGGCACCACGGCCGTGCTGCAGCTCAACCTGAGTTACTGACGCCCGGCAGATCCATCCGAACGGCCTGGCAACAGGCCGTTCAACGTTGTGGACGCCGGCTGTCCCGCCGCACTTTCCACACCTGAGGCGCCCCAGAATTGACACAAAACCGAAGTGGCGACGTCACAGTGAGACAAGACGATTAAAGACAGGAAGGGTGGCACTCACGCTTGGAGAATCCTGTCTTGAAGATCACCGTCATTGGCTCCGGCTACGTGGGCCTGGTCACAGGCGCTTGCCTGGCCGAAGTAGGCAACCATGTGGTGTGCCTGGATGTGGACGCCGCCAAGGTGGCGCTGCTGCAGTCGGGCGGCATACCCATTTACGAGCCCGGCCTGGAGGACATGGTCAAGCGCAATGCCGCTGCCGGGCGCCTGCAGTTCACCACCGATGTGCCGGCCGCCGTGGGGCACGGCACCATTCAGTTCATTGCGGTGGGCACGCCGCCCGACAAAGACGGCTCGGCCGACCTGCAATACGTGCTGGCCGCCGCCCGTGGCATTGGCCGCCACATGACGGACAACAAAGTGGTGGTGGACAAGAGCACGGTGCCGGTGGGCACGGGCGACAGGGTGAAGGCGGCCATTGCCGAAGAACTGCGCGCGCGTGGGCTGGACATTCCGTATGCGGTGGTGTCCAACCCGGAGTTCTTGAAGGAAGGCGCCGCGATTGAAGACTTCATGCGGCCGGGGCGCATTGTGGTGGGCTCTGACAACGAGCAGGCCACGCTGCTGATGCGGGCCATTTACGCCCCCATTCAGCGCAACCACGACCGCCTGATCGTGACCGACGTGCGCAGCGCCGAGCTGATCAAGTACGCCAGCAACGCCATGCTGGCCACGCGCATCAGCTTCATGAACGAGCTGGCCAACCTGGCCGAGGTGCTGGGCGCCGACATCGAGGCGGTGCGCCAGGGCATGGGGGCCGACCCGCGCATTGGTTTTCACTTTCTGTACGCGGGCTGTGGCTACGGCGGCTCGTGTTTTCCGAAGGACGTGCAGGCACTCATCAAAACCGCGCAGGACGATGCCGGCATTGCGCTGAAGGTGCTGCCCGCCGTGGAGGCCGCCAACGAGGCACAAAAGCGCGTGATGAGCGCCAAGGTGAAGGCACGTTTTGGCGAAGACTTGCGTGGCCGCCACTTTGCCTTGTGGGGCCTGGCCTTCAAGCCCAACACCAACGACATGCGCCAGGCCCCCAGCCTGACGCTGATTGACGATCTGCTGGCCGCTGGCGCCACCGTGACGGCCTACGACCCCGTGGCCATGGACGAGGCCCGCCATGTGCTGCCCAAAGCCGGCGTGGGCTTTGCCGCCAACCAGACGGAGGCGATGCAAGGTGCCGACGCGCTGCTGATCGTGACCGAGTGGAAAGAATTCCGCAGCCCGGACTTCGATCTCATCAAAACCACCCTGAAACAACCCGTCATCATCGACGGCCGCAACCTCTACGACCCCAAGCTGGTGCGGATGATGGGGGTGGAGTACGTGGGGGTTGGGCGGTAGGGGGCCAAACCGCCTCCACCTAAACCACACAAGCGCACCCAGTGCCTGCCGTTTAAGCACGCCCCGCCAAGCCAGCAGCGGCGCGGCCTGGGCGGGTTGTTCAGTTTGTTTTCCACAGCTTTGGGCACGGGGGATGGGGACAAACCTGGGTCGGTCGTGGGAGGAAAGCAGGTTATGCTCCCGCGCTTCACTTTTTGTCACATTGACAACACCGCGCATCCACCCTGCCCTCACATGCCTTCCGCGCCTTTCACGACATCGCCCCTGACACCTGCCGAGCGGGCCCACGTCTTAGGGCAAACCGCGTTTGTGGTGTGGTTCACGGGGCTGTCGGGGGCTGGCAAGTCCACCCTGGGCCATGCCCTGGAACGGGCTTTGCAACAAGCGGGCCGGCACACCATGCTGATTGACGGCGACCAGGTGCGCCTGGGCCTGTGTCAGGGCTTGGGTTTCAGTGCAGACGACCGCCAGGAGAACCTGCGCCGCTCGGCAGAGTTGGCGTGCACCTTGATGGATGCCGGTCTGATCGTGATCGCAACCTTCATCACGCCCCGCGAACGGGACCGCGCACTGGTGCGAAGCATAGTGGGCGCACAGCGCCTGGTGGAGGTGTACGTGAGCACCCCACTGTCCACCTGCGAGGCCCGCGATCCCAAAGGCCTGTACCGCCGCGCACGCCAAGGGGAAGTTGCCCAGATGACAGGCATTGGAAGCCCTTACGAGCCCCCGGAGATGGCCGATGTGGTGTTGAACGGCGAGGCCATCGACATGGCCGCTGAAGTCGATCGGTTGATGGGAACGCTGGCGCCACGCTGGGCACCTGCCGCATGAAAACACCTCGCCTGTTGATGTTGGCCGGCATAAGCGGTGCCGGCAAAACAAGTTTGTTGCACGCTGGTCTGATGCAGCAGCAGCCCGTGTTCGGCGTTGCGGCCGACGCCGATTTTCAGTCGATTTGCACGCCGTCGCGGCTGCCTGAATCGCTGTTGAGTTTTGAGCAGACGGTGCGCGAGCAGACCTGGTTTCAAGCGATTCAACTGCCGCAGCTGGCGGCCATGGAGCAGCTGCCCGACGTGGTGGTGTTGCACGTCGACCTGACCAACCTATTGGCACGGCAGGGCAAGCGCCCCTTGACCTGGACCGAACTGCGCAACCCCGCGCGGGTGACACAGAGTCTGGCCACCTTTGTGGCCATGCCCTTGTTTCAACGTTTTGGAAGCATGGTGGTGCACACACTGCAGCCCAGTTGGGCGCACAACGCCCAGCAGTGGCACGGCCGCGAGCGCCAACACAGGGAGGCGGCGGCACCAGCACCTTCGTTGATCAAGCGCGTCTGGCGGGCGGGACGGCGGCAGTTGTTGCGGCCACCGCTGCTGCAACAGCTGTTTGACCCGTCACGCTCGCCGGAACCGGTCCACAGCCACATTTACAACGCCTGGCTGGCGGCGGTGCCCACCCTGCGACCTGCCCTGCAGATACACAGCGAATGGCAAGACGGCGAGTTGCGGATGCGCCTGAACACGCCCCAAAGCCCACAGCCCACCCACCTGACCCTCCCGCTGCGCGCTCCGGAGCTGGCAACGTGAGCGACTCGCCCATTTTTGTGCATTCGCTGTTTCGCGCGGGCAGCACATACATGTTCCAGGTGTTCCGGCGCTCGCCCATGGCTTACACGTGCTACCAGGAGCCCATGCACGAGGTGGCTTGGTACGCCCGGCACCAACCAGTCTTCCTGCTGCAACAAGGCGACGACAGCACCCAACGCCTGCTGCGCCACCCCACTCTTTCGGCGGGGTATTTTCAGGAGTTGCACGATGCCTGGCCGGCATGGCGAGACACCCTGCAAGCCCGCCACATTTACGATGCCCACTTTGCCGAGCCAGGCATGGACTGTGGGGTGCCGTTCTGGCAGGCCTTGATCAAGGCATCCCCCGGCCGGCCCGTGTTTCAAGATTGCCGCAGCACGGGCCGCATGGGGGCGCTCAAGGCGGCCATGGGTGGCCACCACCTGTACCTGTGGCGCAATCCGTGGGACCAATGGTGGTCGTACAAGGTGGCGCCCTATTTCGACAGCACCACACGTTTCATCTTGCTGGCATCACACGCGCCCGGCATGCTGCAGGTGTTGTGCCAACGGTGGGGCATACAGCCGCCGCCCACCGCCGACCTGGCACAGGGCTTTGCACATTTTGCGCAAAATCCCCTTCCGGACGACGCGAGCTACCAAGCGTTTTACGCGCTCTGGTGCCTGGCCCTGCGCGCGAGCTGGGTCCACGCAGACCTGCGGCTCAACATCGACCAGCTCAGCGATTCGGCCGCACACCGCCACGACACTTTGGCTCAATTGGGGGCTCTGGGCATCACAGGCCTGGATCTGACCGACTGCCAAGTGCCACAGCGGCTTTACACGCAGGCCGAGCGCGACTTTTTCACCAAGCAGGAACGGGCAGTGCACAACGACCTGCTGGCCGATGGCTGGACCCTACAGGAAGTACAAGGCATCCAAGCCCAACAACACGCCGCAGCGCCTACGCGGCGGGCGCGGGCCGGCAGCAGGTTCGAAGCACGCGCCGAAGCCGATCGCGAGCAGCGCCTGAAGACCCTGCGCCCACACCCCGCAAACGCCCCTGCACCCACAGCCACCCCGACCTGGCTGCGGCGTTGGCTGCGGCGGTGGATGTCGAAGCTGCGCAACTGACCATCCAGGCGGCCTACCGCGACCGCCTGTCCATCCGGACTACCGCATCCGGGTCGCCGTGCCCGTAGGCTTGGGTGCGCCTGGACATCGAAAAGTTGTGCGACGATCACCGCCACCGGAACCGTGATGATGAATGTGATGACCCCCACCCCCACCCTACTCCCCGTGATCTTGTCTGGCGGCTCGGGTACGCGCCTGTGGCCGCTCTCGCGCGAGAGCTATCCCAAACAGTTCCATGCCCTGGTGGGCGACCGCACAATGCTGCAAGACACGGCCTTGCGCCTGGCAGGGTTGCCCGGGGTGCCGCAGGCGCCCGCGCCCATGGTGGTGTGCAACGCCGAGCACCGCTTCATGGCGGCCGAGCAGCTGCGCGCCGTGGGCCTAGCGCAACCCACCATCGTGCTGGAGCCCATAGGCCGAAACACCGCGCCGGCCCTGGCGTTGGCGGCCTTGTTGGCCCAGCAGGGCGGCGCCGACCCGGTGCTGCTGGTGATGCCGTCAGACCACGTGATGAGCGACCTGCCCGCCTTCCATCTGGCGGTGCAATGTGCGTATGCACAGGCGGTGCAAGGCGCCATGCTGACCTTCGGCGTGGTGCCCACCCGGGCCGAAACCGGCTATGGCTACATCCACACAGGGGCCGAGCATGCACCGGGCGTGATGGCGGTGCAAGGATTTGCAGAAAAGCCCGATGCGGCCACAGCGGCGGCCTACCTGGCCGGTGGCCAGCACCTGTGGAACAGCGGGCTGTTCATGGTGCGGGCCAGTGTGTGGCTGAAGGCGCTGGGGGCGTTCCGGTCCGACATCCTGCAGGCCTGCCGGCTGGCCATGGACAACGCGCAGCACGACCTGGACTTTGTGCGCCCGCATGTGCCGGCCTTCGAGGCCTGCCCGTCCGACTCCATCGACTACGCGGTGATGGAGCGCCTGCCGCAGCAGCCTGCGTTGGGCATTGCCACCGGCGTGGTGCCGCTGAACGCGGGCTGGTCGGACCTGGGCGCGTGGGACGCCTTGTGGCAGGCGTTGCCCCACGATGCGGCCGGCAACGCGCAGCGCGGTGACACGATGGCGCTGGACTGCGAGGGCAGCCTGTTGATGAGCAGCGGGCGGCTGGTGGCCGGCGTGGGCCTGCGCGGGCTGGTGGTGATTGAGACGCCCGACGCGGTGCTGGTGGCCCCACAAGACCGTGTGCAGGAAGTGAAGCAACTGGTGGGTCAACTCAAACAACGCGGCCGGCCGCTGGCCGACACCCACCGCAAGGTGCATCGCCCCTGGGGTTGGTACGACAGCATCGACGCCGGGCCGCGCTTTCAGGTCAAGCGCATTGTGGTGAAGCCGGGTGCCAGCCTCAGCCTGCAAATGCACCACCACCGCGCTGAGCACTGGATTGTGGTGAGCGGCACGGCCGAGGTCACCAATGGCGAGAAGACCTTTTTGCTGGCCGAGGACGAGTCCACCTACATCCCCCTGGGCCACACCCACCGCCTTCGCAACCCGGGCAAGGTGCCGCTGGAGCTGGTGGAGGTGCAGAGCGGCAGCTACCTGGGCGAAGACGACATCGTACGCTTTGATGACACCTATGGCCGGGTGGCGGGCTGAGCGGCAGGCCCGCCCACTGCCTATGGATTGAGCACGCCCCGCCAAGCCAGCAACGGCGCGGGCTCGCGGGGTTGTCCCAAACGTTTTCCACAGCTTTGGGCACGGCGGCCGGGGACAAATGCGAGGGCGGACGAAGGCCAGTGGTTGACAGGTAAAACAGGTGCCTCCGGCACGCGACCAGCTACTCCGTGGGGTTGTCGGCTGCCCACAACATGGCATGCACCGTGGGAGGTCAATATGCCAAATTAGGTCAAATTCGGATAGTCGCGAACCAAACTTTGTGAAAGCATATGACACTTTCCCTCAGCGTTCGCTCAACATGAATTTGTCTCAGTTCCGCATTGCCACCAAATTGGTGGCTGGTTTCATCATCGTCGCACTGATTGGCGCCGCACTTGGGCTGTACGCTCTTGGCAACATGAACGCGTTGAACGATGCGGACACCCAGCTGTACGAAAAAGAAACGGTGGGTATGTCGCTGGTGAAGGACGCCAACATCCAGCGGTACGCCGGGGTGGTGGGCCTGCGCGACGCGCTGATCGCCACCAACCCGGGTGACCGTGATGCCGCGGTCAAGCGCATGGAGGCTGCACGCGCCAAAAGCTTGGAACTGCTGGCACAGGCCAAGCCCACGCTGAACGAACCTGCGGAGCTGGCGGCACTGGCCAAGGTGGAAGCGGCCTGGAAGGCCGACCAGGATGCGCTGACCGGCATGCTCAAGCTGATGCGACAAGCGGAAATCCAGCCCGACACCCCGGAACTGCAGTACCTGCGCAACAGCGTGGTGCAACCCAGCATCACCCTGGGCAACGCCATGGCCGACTTGGGCAAGCTCCTCGAAGATGGTGCCAAGAAGGTGTCGGACGACAACACCGATTTGTACGAGCGCAGCCGCAACGTCACCCTGCTGCTCATCCTGGTGGGCGTGGTGGTGGGCATCGGCCTGGGGGTGGTGATCAGCCGCAGTGTGACCGTGCCGGTGCACCAGGCCGTGGAGAACGCCACCCGCATGAGCCAGGGCGACATGTCGGTGCCGATGACCGCACAAGGGCGGGACGAAGTGGCCCAGTTGGTGCGCGCGCTGGAAAACATGCGAGGCCAGTTCGGTCAAATCGTCAGCCGCATTCGGCAGGGTGCAGAAGGCGTGTCCACCGCCAGCAGCGAAATCGCCGAAGGCAACCAGGACCTGAGCGCACGCACCGAAAGCCAGGCCAGCGCGCTGGAGGAAACGGCGGCGTCGATGGAGGAACTCAGCTCCACCGTGCGCCAGAACGCCGACAACGCCCGCCAGGCCAACCAGCTGGCGCAGAGTGCCTCCACCGTGGCGGTGCAAGGCGGCCAGGTGGTCAGCCAGGTGGTGGACACCATGAAGGGCATCAACGACAGCTCGCGCAAGATCGCCGACATCATCTCGGTCATCGACGGCATCGCCTTCCAGACCAACATCCTGGCGCTGAACGCGGCGGTGGAAGCCGCGCGTGCAGGCGAACAAGGCCGTGGTTTTGCGGTGGTGGCCGGCGAGGTGCGCAACCTGGCGCAGCGCAGCGCGGCGGCGGCCAAGGAAATCAAAGACCTGATCACCGACAGCGTGGGCCGGGTGGAGCAAGGCAGCGCGCTGGTGGACAAAGCCGGCACCACGATGGAAGAGGTGGTGGGCAGCATCCGCCGGGTGACGGACATCATGGGCGAGATCAGCGCGGCCAGCAGCGAGCAGAGCGCGGGCGTGGGCCAGGTGGGCGAGGCGATCACGCAAATGGACCAGGCGACGCAGCAGAACGCGGCGCTGGTGGAGGAGATGGCGGCGGCGGCGGCGAGCCTGAACGGACAGGCGCAGGAGCTGGTGCAGGCGGTGTCGGTGTTCAAGCTTGCACAAGGGGACGAGGCTCAGGCGGTGAG
>DASUIK010000221.1:0-3309 GCA_036279795.1 Burkholderiaceae bacterium
CCTTCAACGGAAACCGTGCCCTTGAAGCGGCCGTGCACGCTGTCGTACTGCAGCATGTAGGCCAGGTAGTCGGGCTCCAGCAGGTCGTTGATGGCCACGATCTCGATGTCCGAGAAATTCTGGATGGCGCTGCGCAACACGTTGCGGCCGATGCGGCCGAAGCCGTTGATACCCACTTTGATCGTCATGAGAACACTCCTGATGTTGAAACGAAAACCTTACTTGCTCAGAACCTTGCGCACTGTGTCGGTCACGTTCTCGGGCGTGAAACCGAAGTGCTTGAACAGCACCGGCGCGGGTGCCGATTCGCCGTAGGTGTCGATGCCGACCACGGCGGCCACACCGTACTTCCACCAGCCGTCGGTCGAACCCATTTCCACCGCGATGCGGGGCAGGCCGGCCGGCAACACCGAGGCTTTGTACTCGGTGGTCTGGCGGTCGAAGGTGGTGGTGCTGGGCATAGAGACCACGCGAACCGCGATCTTGTGTGCCTTGGCCAACAGCTCCTGCGCCTTGAGGGCCAGTTGCACCTCCGAGCCGGTGGCGATGATGACGGCCTGTGCCTTTTTCTTCAGACCCACTTCGGCGGGTTCGGCCAACACGTAGGCGCCGCGGCTGATGTCACCCAGCTCGTGTTTGGGCGCGTAGGGCAGGTTCTGGCGGCTCAGCAGCAGGGCGGTGGGCTTGTGGCGGTTTTCCAGGGCCACGGCCCAGGCCACGGCGGTCTCGGCGGTATCGGCCGGGCGCCAGACGTCCAGGCCAGGGATCAGGCGCAGGCTGGCCGCGTGTTCGATGGACTGGTGGGTGGGGCCGTCTTCGCCCAGACCGATGGAGTCATGGGTGAAGACGTGGATGACACGCTGCTTCATCAGCGCGGCCATGCGGATGGCGTTGCGCGAGTAGTCGCTGAAGGTCAGGAAGGTGCCGGCGTAGGGGATGAAACCACCGTGCAGCGCTACGCCGTTCATGATGGCGGCCATGCCGAATTCGCGCACGCCGTAGTTGATGTGGCGACCACCCTGGCCAGCTTCGTTTTTCACCACGGCGCCGGCGGCATCAAAACGCAGGCTGGGCGTGGCCTTGGTGTTGGTGAGGTTGGAGCCGGTCAGGTCGGCGCTGCCGCCCAGCATCTCGGGCAGGGCGGCGGTGAAGGCTTCCAGCGCGATCTGGCTGGCCTTGCGGCTGGCCACGGTCTCCATCTTGGTGTGGGCACCGATGGTGGCGTCCACCGCCACTTGGGCGAAGGCCTTGGGCAGGTCGCCCTTCATGCGGCGCACGAACTCTTTGGCCAGTTCGGGGAAGGCGGCCTTGTAGGCGGCGAACTTGTCGTTCCAGGCGGCCTCAGCGGCTTTGCCCTGGGCCTTGGCGTCCCAGGCGGCGTACACGGGCTTGGGGATGACAAAGGGCTCATGGGCCCAGCCCAGCGCTTCGCGGGTGAGCTTGATTTCCTCGGCTCCCAGCGGCTCGCCGTGGGCCTTGGCGGTGTTGGCGCGGTTGGGGCTGCCCTTGCCGATGCTGGTTTTGCAGCAGATGAGGGTGGGCTTGTCGCTGCTGGCCTTGGCGGCGGCAATCGCCGCGTCCACGGCGTCGGCGTTGTGGCCATCCACGTCGCGGATCACGTTCCAGCCACAGGCCTCAAAACGCTGCGGCGTGTTGTCGATGAACCAGGGCGTGACCTGGCCATCGATGGAGATGCCGTTGTCGTCGTACAGGGCCACCAGCTTGTTCAGCTTCCAGGCGCCGGCCAGGGCCACGGCCTCGTGGCTGATGCCTTCCATCAGGCAGCCGTCGCCCAGGAACACATAGGTGTGGTGGTCCACGATGGCGTGGCCGTCACGGTTGAATTCGCTCGCCAGCAGCTTCTCGGCCAGCGCCATGCCCACCGCGTTGGTGATGCCCTGGCCCAGCGGGCCGGTGGTGGTTTCCACACCGGGGGTGATGCCCACCTCGGGGTGGCCGGCGGTCTTGCTGTGCAACTGGCGGAAGTTCTTCAGCTCGTCGATGGGCAGCTTGTATCCGGTGAGGTGCAGCAGCGCGTAGATCAGCATGGAGCCGTGGCCGTTGGACAGCACGAAGCGGTCGCGGTTGGCCCAGGCGGGGTTGCTCGGGTTGTGCTGCAGGTGGCGGCCCCACAAGGCCACCGCCATGTCGGCCATGCCCATGGGCGCGCCGGGGTGGCCGGAATTGGCCTGCTGCACGGCGTCCATGGCCAATGCGCGGATGGCGTTGGCCATGGTTTGGGACGAAACGGTGGTGGCGACGGCGGTGTCGGTCATGAAAACCTCGGGAGGGAATGGGCCCAGGCCAACAACCGGTGCGCAGACGCACGGCCTGGGACAAACCCGAGATTTTACCGGCTGGCGCCCAAGCGCCACCCAAGCAGCGCACCACAGACGGTAAGCTTGTTGGCCATGCAAGAAGACATCCCTCCGCCCGCCCAAGCCCTCATACTCGCTGCGGGTCGTGGCGAGCGCATGCGTCCGCTGACCGACACTTGCCCCAAACCCCTGTTGTCCGTGCGCGGCCAAGCGCTCATGCAATACCCGCTGGACGCGTTGGCTCAAGCCGGCTTCACGCCGGTGATGACCAACACCGCCTGGTTGGGCGAGCAGATCGAGGCCGCGTTCGGCGAACGCTTGATCTATTCACACGAAGGGCGCGACTTTGGCGGTGCGCTGGAAACGGCTGGCGGCATCGCGCGTGCGCTGCCACAACTCGACGAGGTGTTCTGGGTGGTGGCCGGCGATGTGTTTGCACCCGACTTTGTGTTTGAGTCCGAAGCCCTGCTGCGCTTTCGCGCCGACGATGCACTCGCCCACCTGTGGCTGGTGCCCAACCCCGCACACAACCCCAAGGGTGACTTTGGCCTGGCCGCCGATGGCCATGCCGTCAATGGCGACGGACCCGACGGCACCCGCCTGACCTACAGCACCATTGGCCTGTACCGCCGGGCGCTTTTCCAGGCCCCATGGTGCGACATCCCACCAGGCAACCCTCAAGGCGTCAAGCTGGCTTTGGCACCGCTCCTGCGCCGCGCCATGGACGCCGGCCACGTGACCGCCAGTGTGTACATCGGCACCTGGGCCGACGTCGGCACGCCCGAGCGATTGCAAGCGCTGAACGCGGACATTCCAACCCCCTGACAATGGCACCCATGACCACCACCGCCCCCTACGCCCAGCGCCGCGCCCGCGTGGCCCAGGCCATTGGCCCCCATGGCATCGCCCTCATCCCCACCGCGCTGGAGCGCCCGCGCAACCGCGACACCGACTTCATCTACCGGCACGACAGCTACTTCTACTACCTGAG
>DASUIK010000222.1:0-15993 GCA_036279795.1 Burkholderiaceae bacterium
TGGTCAGGTCATGGCCGCTCCCATCGTCAACGGCGAAATCTACCCCGCAGAGGCAGTGGCCCAAACCTCGACCGTCACCCGTGCTCAAGTGCAGGCCGAAGCCGCCCGCGCTGGTGTGTTGGCCCAAAACGGTGAGATCCCCGCCCAGGCGGCCGTGCAGACCGCTGGCAAGAGCCGTGACGAAGTGAAGGCCGAGCTGGCCACCGCACAGCGCACCGGCACCGTGCTGAACTACTACGGCGCCTGATCGACGCCCCGCTGCCCGACGCTCATGCGACGGCAGCTTGAAGATCCTCCCGCAACAAGGGCTGCCCACAAGGCAGCCCTTTTTGTGTGTTGCGCTGCCGACCTGCCCGCGCACGAGCCATGGCGATCGTGCAGGGCAGTTGTGAATCGCCCAAAATACTTTGCCTCGTCCGAAGACTACAGCCCCACCACCGAATGCGCATGAACCACGGAGTTGGATTTGCCCTGGGTGCCGTCCTGTTGTTTGGCACGAGCACGCCCTTGGCCAAATGCCTGCTGGGCTCGGTGTCCCCTTTGCTGCTGGGTGGCCGTTGTACCTGGGCAGCGGCGCCGAATTGCTGCTGGCCAGGGGGCTCCGTGATCGTGGTTGGCGGCCTTCGGGGCTCAAGCGAGGCGAGTGGCCTTGGTTGCTGGGGGCCACCGGGTTGGGTGGGGTATTGGGCCCGTTGGCCTTGCTCAGAGGCCTGCAGCAAACCAGTGGCTCAACGGCGTCGTTGCTGCTGAACCTGGTAGCTGTGCTCACCGCCGTGTTGGCTTGGGTGACTTTCAAGGAGAACGCCGACCGGCGCATCGTGGCGGGCATGGTCGCGTTGGTGGCCGGTGGCCTCTTGTTGTCCTGGCCGGAGTCCGACGGCACCCAGTCGGCAGGCAGTGTCCGGGGGCCGTTGCTGGTTGTGCTGACCTGCTTGTGTTGGGCCATCGACAACAACTTCACGCGCAAGGTGTCCGCGTCCGACGCCCTGTTCATCGCGGGCTGCAAGGGACTGGTGGCGGGCCTCGTCAATGGGGCGCTGGTCTCTTTGTGGTGGTTGGACAAGTCGGTGTGTCTGGTCTTCTGGGTCGCTGGTGAATTGATGGCCGTCGGCGTCTGGTTGCACCTGACCGAGCGACACAAACACGAGCACACGCATGAGCCGCTGATGCACAGCCGGGGTCAGCGGCGCAACAATCAGTTCCAGCGGGCTGCCATGGTCAGGGTGTGACCGTCCGCCGCCGCGCTCACCGTCATCTGGACACCAATAGCGCCGGCAGCACCCCCGATGTTGTCGATCACAAGGGGCTGGCCCAGCGCCTTGGCCAAATCAGGTTGCAGCTTGCGGGTCACAAAGGCCGATGGTCCACCGGCTGGCCATGGCACGACCATCATGATCGGCTTCGTGGGCCAGGCTTGTGCGCCGGCATGCAGGGCACTCACGCTGAGCAGCGCGCCGGTCAGCAGACGACGCAGCAGGGATGGTTTGTTCATGTTGTCTCCTTCTTATGAATCAAAAAAGTGAAAGGTTCAGCGAGTGAGCAGGTGTTCGAGGGCAGAGAAGCGGGCTGCCTGCTCGATGACTTCGCCCGCCGTCAGCAGCCGGTCTTCTCGGAATTTGGTCGCCACCAACTGCACGCCCACGGGTAGGCCATCCGCCAGGCCCGTTGGCACCGACAGCCCCGGCAAGCCTAGCACCGCCGTGCTGAGCAAGGGCGCCTGGGCCAGCAGGATCTGGGCGGTGCGTTCCGGCGAAGCCAGGTCGTCGTCGATGACGAACTGGCGCTCCCAGGAGTTAGGCATCAGCAGCACGGGATAGCGCTCAAAAAACACCGCCCAGTCGCGGGCGATGGTGAAACGGCGGGCAAGGGCGTCCAGGTACTGGTCTCGGCCCCATTCCGGCGTGACAGCCATGTAGTGGCTCAATGCCTTGCGCAAGGCATCGTCGCCGTGTTCGCGCATGAAGGGCTCGCCGGCCCGACGCATGTCGTTCATGACCATCTCAAACTGCATGGCGGACACGTCGGCAAAGTGAGGGGGTTCCGCCTCTTCAACGGTGTAGCCGGCCTGAGCCAACCAGCTCGCGGCGCGATCAACTGCTGCGGTCACGCTCGGATGAACCGGTGAATGCCCCCAGCTGCGGAACACGGCCACGCGGGTGGGTTGCTGTGCATCCGGGAACGTCAGCGGCGCCGGTGTCCATTGCGGGTCCAGGGGTGTGGCCCGAGCCATCACCTGCAAGGCCAAGCGCGCATCGGCCACCGAACGGGTCAGCGGCCCTTGCACTGACATCTGCTGGTTGCTGATGATGCGGTTGGGCGCGCTGGCCTTGTACGAAGGCACACGGCCCACTGTGGTGCGCAGTCCCACCACACCGCAAGCCCAGGCGGGGTAGCGGATGGAGCCGCCGTAGTCGTTGCCGTGGGCAATGGCCCCCATGCCAAGCGCGGTGGCAGCTGCTGCGCCGCCGCTGGAGCCGCCGGGCGTGACCGTGGCGTCAAACGGGTTGAGCGTGCGACCGTGGAAACTGTTGTCGGAGAACCAGCGCAGCGAGAACGCTGGCGCGTTGTTTCGCCCCACGATGATGGCACCAGCCTCGCGCAGCGAATGCACCAGCGGTGAGTCGCTGCTGGCGATGTTGTCCTGGAAGACGGCCACACCGTCGGTGGTCGCTTCGCCCTGCACGTCCACGTTGATCTTGATGGTGATCGGCACACCGTGCAGCGGCCCCAGGGTTTCGCCACGTGCCTGAGCCGCGTCGGCTTCGTCGGCGGCCCGCAGTGCTGATTCTGGCGTGACGCTCGCCAGCGCGTTGACGCGCGGGTTCACTTCTGCGATGCGTCCGAGCACACTTTCGGTGGCCTCGCGGGCACTCATTTCGCCTGAGGCGATGCACGTTGCGAGATCGGTGGCGTTGAGTTGCCAGAGTGGTGTGGTCATGGGTATCTCCTCAGTCTTTCAAATAGCGTTGGGTGAGCAGTGCCCAGAAGGCGGCGCCGACCGGCAGGATGTCGTCGTTGAAGTCGTACCCGGGGTTGTGGACCATGCAGCTGCCTTGGCCATCGCCAGCGCCGTTGCCAATCAGCCAGTAACTGCCGGGGCAGTGCTCCAGCATGAAGGCAAAGTCCTCGCTGCCGGTCAGCGGTCTGCCCTGGCGTGTCACTGCGGCGGGGCCAACCAGTTCGGTGGCCACCTGGCGGGCGAGCTCGGTTTCGGCCGGGGTGTTGACCAGCACGGGATAGTCGCGCCGGTAGTCGATGGACGCTGTCACGCCCAGGCTCTCGGCCTGTGCCTTGACCAACGCCGTGATGCGCGCCTGCAGCAGGTCGCGGACCTGAGGGTCCAGCGCACGCACGCTCAGCTCCAACCGGGCCGAATGCGGAATCACGTTATTGGCCTGTCCGGCGGCGATCGCGCCCACAGTGATCACCGCCGTCTGCTGCGGATCGACGTTGCGAGCGACGATGGTTTGGAGCGCCATGACGATGCTGGCCGCCGCAACGATGGGGTCATGCGCGCGGTGGGGCATGGCACCATGTCCACCCACTCCGGTGAGCGTGATGGTCACGTCATCGCTTGAGGCCATCGCTGGCCCATCGATGAACACAAAGTGCCCTGCCTTGACACCCGGCATGTTGTGCGCGGCAAACACCGCGTCACAGGGAAATCGCTCGAACAGGCCTTGTTCGATCATCAGCCGGGCACCGCCGGGGTGTTCTTCTGCTGGTTGAAAGATGAGGTTCAAGGTGCCCGAAAAATCCACTTCTTCGGCGATGTACCTGGCTGCCGCCATCAGCATGGCAGTGTGGCCGTCGTGACCGCAGGCGTGCATCACACCATCGATCACGCTGCGGTGGGCGAAGTTGTTGGCCTCCTGCAAAGGCAGCGCGTCCATATCGGCGCGCAGGCCCAGGCTCTTGCTGCCCTTGCCCCGGACCAACTGGGCAACCAGCCCGGTGGTGGCCAGGCCACGGGTCACGTGGTAGCCCCATGCCTGCAGCTGTTCGGCCAGCAGCTCCGACGTGCGAAACTCCTGCAAACCCAGCTCCGGATGGCGGTGCAGGTCGTGCCGCAGCGCCACAAAAGGAGCGGCACGCTCTTTCAGAGTGGTCAGCACGCTCATTGCGCCGACAGCTTGATGGACTGGGCAATGCTCTGGTACAGGCGCACCTCGTCGGCATAGGCCTTGGCGGCCTCGTCCAGGCGCAAGGGCGTGGCCAGTTCCTGGCCCATGGCGGCGAGGGTGTTGCGCAACTCTCCGTCGAACATCACCTTGGTCAGGGCTCGGTGCAGGGCCTCCACGATGGGCTCGGGCGTGCCCTTCTTGACGTAATAGCCACTGCCGATGCTGTAGTGGAACTGTTTCAGTTCGCTGGCTTGGTCAACAGACGGCACATGGGGAATGAGTCGCTGGGGCTGGGCCGAAAGCGCAGCCACAAACTTGAGCCGGCCTTCCTTCTCCATGGCCACATGGGGCGCACCATAGGGCGTGATGAACATGTCGATCTGTCCACCCAGCAAATCCTGCAGGATGGGACCGCCGCCTTTGTAGGGCACGTGCAGCATGGTGGTGCCCATTTTCTGTGCCATCTGCTCGCCAATCAGGTGGTAGAAGCTGCCCGTGCCCACGCTGGCGTAGCTCACGGGTTTGCCGTCCTGCGCGGCCTTGCGCGCATAGGCCACCAACTCCTTTGCGTTGTTGGGCGGGAAGTCCTTGCGGGCCGAGATGGCGATGGGCGCCATGGCCATCTGCTGCACCAGGCGGAAGTCTTCCGGCTTGTACTTCACCGCCTGGATGGCCAGGGGCGCCAGGATCAGTTCGTTGGGCGATCCCTGAAAAATGATGTGCCCATCGGCTGGCGCGTTGAGCACTTTCTGCGCGGCGATGGCACCACCCGCGCCGCCCAGGTTCTCGATGATGACCGGTTGCTTGAGCTCGGCCGCCAGCGCCACGTTGACCTTGCGCGCGAGCACGTCGGACAGGCCGCCGGCTGGGTAGGGCACCATCAGCGTGACCGGCCTGGTGGGGTAGGGTTGCGCGTGTGCGGGCGTCACGGCAAGGGCCAATGTGGATGCGCCCAGCAGCCAGCTCAGGGTGCGAAGCAGGTTCATGTTTGTCTCCTCGGATGCGGTTGAAGTGGGCACCATGCTAGGTGTGATGAGGGACAACTGAAAGGCTAAAATTTTTTGTCATGACAACTGTTGGTTGCCCTCAATGAAACTGCATCAACTTCAGGCCTTGGTGGCCGTGGCCGAACACGGCAGCATCCGCGCGGCCGCACGTGCCATCCACCTCACACAAGCGGCCTTGACCAAAGCCTTGAAGCAACTGGAGGACGACCACGGTGTGGCCTTGTTCGTGCGTAAGGCCAGCGGTGTGCAGATGACGGAGGCAGGCCAGCGACTGCTTGCGCGAGCGCGGCTGGTGATGCGGCAGATTGCGCTGGCAGAGGAAGAACTGCAACACGCGAAGGGCGATGAAACCGGCCTGGTGCGGGTGGGCATCACGCCCTACGTCATGCTCGCTGGGCTTGGCGAGGCGTTCCGTTGGTTCAGGCAGCGCTATCCCCGGGTGGCCTTGCGGGTGGTCGAAGGCCTGGTGGCACGGGTGGTGCCGGGCTTGCGCGATGGCTCCATGGATTTCGCGGTGGTGGCCGACAGCGGGGATCTCGGCACCTCGGAGTTTCATCGAGTGTCCTTGCTCACCGAGGCACAGAAGCTGGTGGTGCGTGCTGGGCATCCCGTACTGCTGCAACCCACCGCTGCGCGTCTGTCGGCACTGGAGTGGGTGTTGCCTGGCCCTCACGCGTCGGGTTTGGACGATGGCCTGGTTCAGATGTTCGATCGCGCCAGGGTGGCGGCGCCGGCACTGATCACGCGCTGTGATGCCATGGGTGCGATGGCGCTGCTGCGCCAATCGGATGCGGTGGGCTTGATGCCCGCGCCTTTGCTGGCCCAGCCCGAGGGGCACGGGCTGGTCGAACTATCGCTGCGCAGCTTGCGCCCGCCATCGGTGGAGCTGGTTCAGCTTTCGCCCGCCGAGGTGCCGCTGAGCCCAGCGGCGGCCTATTTGGCGCGCTGCCTGGCCGATGCGGTGCTCAGTGGGAAGCCCAAGGCCTGACAGGCCGTGTGTCTCAGGGCAACACGGCTTCGGGCTGACGCGACGGTGACTCTTGCTGTTGCAACAGCGTGCCGAAAAGGTTCTTGGGGTCTGCCAACGCAGGAATCAGCGCCAGCCGCTCGCCCAGGCCGGCCTCCAGGGCCGCCGCGTGCATGAAACGCAGGGCCGAATAGTCTTCCAGCGCAAAACCCACCGAGTCGAACACGGTGATTTGGGCGGCGTTGTCGCGGCCCACCTTCTGGCCAGCAAACACCGCCCACAACTCGGTCACCTCAAAATCCGCCGGCATCTGCTGGATGTCGCCTTCGATGCGCGACTGCGGCGCAAACTCGACAAACACCTTGGCCGCGCGCAGCACATCGGCGCTCAGTTCGGTCTTGCCGGGGCAGTCGCCACCCACCGCGTTGATGTGCATGCCGGGTGCCAGCATCTCGGCACTCAGGATGGTGGCGCAGGTCTTGTCTGCCGTCACCGTGGTCACGATGTCGGCGCCTGACACGGCCTCGCGGGTGCTGGCGCACACCTCCAGCCTCAGGCCGCTGCCCGCCAGGTTGGCCACCAGCTTGGCGGTGGCGGCGCGGTCGATGTCGAACAGCCGCAGTGTGGTGATGCCCACCAGGTGCTGAAAGGCGATGGCCTGGAACTCGCTCTGGGCGCCGTTGCCAATCAAGGCCATGACCCGGCTGTCGGGGCGCGCCAGCGTCTTGGCGGCCATTGCAGACGTGGCAGCGGTGCGCATGGCGGTGGTCAACGTGAGCTCACTCACCAAAGTGGGTGCACCCGTGGCCACGTCGGCCAGAACGCCAAAGGCCATCACGGTGGACAGGCCCAGGGCCGTGTTCTTGGGGTGGCCGTTGACGTACTTGAAACTGTAGCTGGTGTCGTCGGAAATCGGCATCAGCTCGATCACGCCGTTGCGCGAGTGGTTGGCCACGCGTGCCGATTTGTCGAAGTCGTTCCAGCGCAGAAAGTCGGCGTGGATGTTGTCGGCGATGGCCGCGATGCAGTGCTTGAGGCCTTTGCGGCGCACCAGATCGACAGCGGCGGGCGCGCTCAGGTAGAGGGGATGGACGGACGGAATGGTGTGTGTCATGGGAGGTCTCCAGGCGATGTTGTGCGGCTGAAGAGAAGTTTCCCGACTTCACGCGTCAATGAATAGCGGCAAAAATGCTTTGATTTCGTCAGAATTTTGTCAAAACAACAGACGTGACTGACAATATGTCGAATGGACGACCTGGACCAACAACTCATTGCTCTGCTGCGGCAGAACGCCCGACTCAACATCGCCGACCTGGCGCACAAGCTCAAGGTCTCACGCGGCACGGTCAACAACCGCCTGCGCAAGCTGGAAGACCAGCAGGTGATCCTGGGCTATACGGTGCGCCTTCGGCCAGAGAGCGAGCCTGATCGGATCAGCGCGTGGATGGGTGTGCAGGTGGAAGGCAACACCACCCGACAGGTCATTGCCAGTCTGCTAGGGGAACCCGGTGTGGTGGCTCTGCACGACACCAATGGGCGCTGGGATTTGTTGGCCGAGATCGAAGCATCTTCCATGAAAGGCCTGTCGGAGGTGCTGGAGCGCATACGCCTCATTGGTGGCATACGCGGCACGGAGACCAACATTCACTTGGCCACGTATCGCTAGCCACACAACTCATCTGCTGTCACGTCTGACGGAGCGTTGCCTTGGTGCAAGACCGCACTCTGGCGCGTGTACCGCGAGCCGCGGCTGAACCTGCTGTGGCGTCCCAAGAATCGGTTGCCAGCGCGGATGAATCGAACCCCGAAGGCTGCGGGTCAGATCCATCAGGCTCAGTGCAGCAATTTCATGGCTGCTGCGCGTGGCTGTCGATTTGAACGGACAAGGGCCCGGATTTCATCGTCCATGGCCCTGCTCAGTCTTCGAGCCATGACAACCGTCGTTTCTCATTGGCTTAGGAAGGCGAGGGGACTTCACGATCACGACCCGCCGCGCGTGGCCTCCTGAGGTTTGAATCACGCTCGTCTGAGGCGAGGATCGTCAAAAAAACACATATGTGATGTTGATCTGCACATATCGACAGATGCTTGATTACCTGCCGATCGGTTGGCATGATGGCATCAAACAGATTCGAAGCCCACCCACCGCTGAGGTGGTCAGGGTCACCCAACCACCCGGCGCAGCGGAGGTCGGTGTGCCGCAGACAGGAGACAAGAGATGAATACCAGTTCCAGCACCGTTGAGTCCGGTGGTGCGCCTCAACGTATCGACGTCGCCATCGTGGGGGCGGGTTTCGGGGGCATGTACGCCGTCTACAAATTCCGCGAGATGGGGCTGAAGATCCAGGGCTTCGAGGCGGGCGGCGACGTCGGCGGCGTCTGGTACTGGAACCGTTACCCGGGCGCTCGGGTCGACCTGCCCAGCATCGACTACAGCTTCTCCTTTTCACCCGAGGTTGAGCAGGAATGGACGTGGTCCGAGCAGTTTGCCGCCCAGCCCGAGCTGCTGCGCTACATCAACTTCGTGGCGGACCGGCTCGACCTGCGCAAGCACATCCAGTTCAACACCCGCGTGACCAGCGCGGTGTGGGACGAGGCACGCCAGCTCTGGGTGGTGACCACCCAACGCGGCGAAGTCTTCGAGGCCACCTACTGCATCATGGCAACCGGTCCGCTGTCGGTGCCACGCGACCCCGATATCCCTGGGTTGGACCGTTTCAAGGGCCGCCTGCTGCGTGCCGCCCGGTGGCCCCACGAGCCGGTCAGCTACACCGGGCAGCGTGTGGGCGTGATCGGCACCGGCTCCACCGGCATCCAGATCGTGCAGGAGGTCGGGCCGCAGGCGGGCGAGCTGTTTGTGTTCCAGCGCACGCCCAGCTTCACCATGCCCATGCGCAATGAAACGCTGACGCCCGAGTACGTGGCCGAGGTCAAGCGCAACTACAACGGCATCCGCGAGGCCGCGCGCAACAGCGCCGTGGGTGGTACCCGCCCGCAGAGCACCCGGGCATTTTTCAGCGTGACGCCCAATCAGCGCCGTGTGTTGCTGGAGGACGCCTGGAAGCAGGGTGGCCTGTCCATGTTGGGCACCTTCTCTGACCTGATGCAGAACGAGGAGGCCAATGAGCAGGTGGCTGAATTCGTGCGCGGCAAGATTGGCGAGATCGTCAAGAACCCTGTCACCGCCGAAGCCCTCAAGCCGCGCGGCTATCCCATCTTTGCGCGCCGCCCGTGCCTGGACAGCAGCTACTACGAAACCTACAACCTGCCCCAGGTGCACCTCATCGATTTGCTCAACGACGACGACATCGTCGAGATCACCGAAAAAGGTGTCCGTTTGCGCAAGGGCGGCGAAATCGAGCTGGACATGTTGATCCTGGCCACCGGCTACGACGGCCTGACCGGCGCCTTGCTCAATTTCGACGTGGTGGGCCGTGACGGCCGCACCGTGAAGGACAAGTGGAAAGATGGCGCGCGCTCCCACTTGGGCTTGATGATGGAAGGTTTCCCCAACCTCTTCATGACCACCGGCCCCAATGGCCCGGCCGCGCTGGCCAACATCATCCGCATCAGCGAGCACGACGTCGACTGGATAGCCGCCGCCCTCACGCACATGGAGGCACGGGGCCTGGCCACGATCGAGCCCACGGCTTCTGCCGAGGAGGCGTGGATGCAGATCGTCTACCAGCTCTCTCAGCGCACCTTGCTGACCAAGGCCAAGACCTGGTACGTGGGCGCCAACGTCAAGGACAAGCCGCAGGGCCTGACCTTGTTCACCGGTGGTTTTGCCAAGTACCGCGAGTACTGTGCCGCAGCCGCTCAGGGCGCTTACCGCGACTTCGCCTTCGAAACCTCGCGCGAGGCGGCGTTGGCGTGACCGGTGGCCGTTGTTCACGCGCCTAGTGCAAACCCTTAGCAAATAAACCGGCCGACCGGTTGTTTGACGATGGTGTCGTTGATACCATCGAGTTACTTACCGGCCGGCATGTAAATTAAAGAATCGGCTTGTTGGCCAACACGAAACTGGCAAGCACGGAGCAACGCACGGAAACCGCCATGAGCATGCAAGGATTGATGCAGCCCACGCCCCTGCTGATTTCAGGGCTGATCCGCCACGCGGCCACCCACCATGCCGGGGTGGAGATCGTCTCGTGCCTGCATGGGGGTGAGCAGGTTCGCAGCACATGGCGGCAGGTGGAAGCTCGCGCCCGGCAGCTGGCGAGCGCCTTGCAACGCCATGGCGTGGCCCGTTCCCAGCGGGTGGTGACATTGGCGTGGAACACCCACCGCCACTTGGAGCTGTACTACGCTGTGGCCGGCATGGGCTCGGTGGTTCACACCGTGAACCCGCGCCTGTTCCCCGAGCAGATTTCCTACATCGTCAACCACGCCGAAGGCGAGACGCTGTGCTTCGATCTCGACTTTGCCGATCTGGTGTGCCAGCTCGCGCCTCAGCTGGCCCATGTCAAGCGCTATGTGGCACTGTGCCGTGCCGAGCAGCTGCCGGCGCTGAATTTGCCCGGTCTGTGTGCCTATGAAGACCTGCTTGCCAGCGGCAGCGACGATTTCGAGTGGCCCCAGCTGGAGGAAAACAGCGCCTCTGCCATGTGCTACACGTCGGGCACTACTGGCAACCCCAAGGGCGTGCTCTACAGCCACCGTTCCACCGTGCTGCACAGTTTTGCCGCTTGTGCGGCCGATGGCCTGGGTTTGACCGCACGCGACAGTGTGCTGTTGTCGGTGCCGATGTTCCACGTCAACGCCTGGGGCGTGCCTTACGCGGCGGCCATGTGTGGCGCCAAGCTGGTGCTGCCCGGCGCGGGTGTGTCCGGCGACCGTCTCTACGCGCTGATGCGCGATGAAGGCTGCACCTTCTCGCTGGGTGTGCCCACCGTCTGGCTCGGTTTCTTTCAGCACATCGACCAGCACCGCGCCAGCCTCGACCTCAAGCAGCTCCGGCTCAAGCGCGTGGTCATTGGCGGTTCGGCCGCGCCGCGCAGCATCATCGAGCGCTTTGAACGCGAGTTGGGTGTCTACGTCATCCAGGCCTGGGGCATGACCGAAACCGGGCCCTTGTCCACCATCGGCAACCTCTTGCCTCGGCACGAAGGCGAGCCGCTGGAGCGGCGCTTTGACGTGCAATGCCGCCAGGGGCGCGCCATCTTCGGGGTGGAGGTGGGGGTGTTCGACAGCGAGGACCGGGCTTTGCCACACGACGGCAAGTCGGTGGGCGAATTGCGCGTGCGCGGCCCCTGGGTGGTGTCGGCCTATTACGGCAACAGCGCAGGCTCCGCGCAAGACGCGCAAGGTTGGTTCAGCACCGGCGACGTGGCCTACATCGACACCGATGGTTTTGTGCAGATCACCGATCGCAGCAAGGACGTGATCAAGTCCGGTGGCGAATGGATTTCTTCCATCGATCTGGAGAACACCGCCATTGGCCACCCCAAGGTGCGCGAGGCGGCGGTGATTGGTGTGTCCCACAGCAAGTGGCAGGAACGCCCGCTGCTCATCGTGGTGCCCAAGGCGGGCGAGACGCCGACCGGTGAAGAAATCCTGGACTACATGAAGGACAAGGTGGCCCGCTGGTGGTTGCCTGACGAAGTGGTGTTTGTGGATGAACTGCCTCACACCGCCACCGGCAAATTGCTCAAGATGCGCCTGCGCGAGTTGTACCGGCAGCACCGGCTCGTGACGGACACCGCCTGAACATGACTGCGCGTGTGGCGTGGTCACAGGGCCGCCACGCCACCGCACCGCACGTCGCGGTAAAGACCCTTTCCAGCCCGATGACTCACCCACCCCAGACGGAGACATGACATGAAGAACCTGCGCAACAGCACCCTGATGACCGCCGCCCTCTTGGCCTTGGCCGGCGCGGCCCAGGCCCAGATTTCCGATGACGTTGTGCGCATCGGCGTCATGGGCGACCAGACCGGCCCTTACTCCGGCAACGGTGGCCCCGGCCACATCCTGGCCGTGCGGATGGCGGTGGAAGACTTTGGCGGCAAGGTCAATGGCAAGCCCATCGAGGTGGTGGTGGCCGACGACCAGAACAAACCCGACGTCGGCACCAACATCGCCCGCCAGTGGATCGAAGGCGAGAAGGTTGACGCCATCGTGGGCAACTCGGCTTCGTCCATTGCGTTGAGTGTCAGCAACCTGATGAAGCAGAACAACAAGCCCTACCTAGTGGCCGGCACCGTGACGTCGGACCTGACCGGTAAGGCCTGCTCGCCCATGAACTTCCAGTTCCTGGTGGACACCTACGCGCTGCCCAAGGCCGGCGTGCAGAGCTTGACCAAACAAGGCGTCAAGACCTACTTCTTCATCACGGTGGACTACGCCTTTGGCGCCGCGCTGCAAAGCGAGGCCACCAAGTTCATCGAAGCCGCCGGCGGCAAGGTGCTCGGCTCGGTCAAACACCCGCTGGGCACCACCGATTTTTCGTCTTACCTGCTGCAGGCTCAGGCCAGCAAGGCCGACGCCGTGGTGGTGCTCAACGCCGGCGCCGATCTGAACAACGCCCTCAAACAGGCGTCCGAGTACCGCCTGAGCAAAAGTGGCCAGATCGTCACCGTCTTCGGCATGACCATCAACAGCGTGGTCGCCATGGGTCAGGACGTGGCGGCGGGTCTGCAGATCACCGCACCTTTCTACTGGGACCGCAACGACGAGACCCGTGCCTGGTCCAAGCGTTTCACCGAGCGAAACAAGGGCGTCATCCCCACCTACATCATGGCCGGCGCCTACAGCGCCGCCACGCATTACCTCAAGGCCGTACAAGCCGCCGGCACCGACGAGGGCAAGGCCGTGGCCGCCAAGATGAAGGCCACGCCGATCAATGACTTCCAGATGAAGAACGTCTCCATCCGCGAAGACGGTCAGGTCATGCGTCCGATCTACATCGTGCAGGTCAAGGCGCCGGCCGAATCCAAGAGCAAATTCGATCTGTACAACATCAAGGGCGAGATTCCTGCCGATCAGGCCTTCCGTCCGCTGGCCGAAGGCGGCTGCGACTTCGTGAAGAAGTGAACCCGGCGTTCCAGGAGCCTTGAGCGTGTTCACGGAAGCCGTTGGCCACCAGCCCGTGTTGCCCAGCCCAACGGCGGCCCGCTTGTTCACGCCCTGGCGTTGCCGGGGCGTGCAGGCGCGCAACCGGGTGGTCATCTCGCCGATGCAGCAGTACTCGGCGCAAGACGGTCTGGCCAACGACTGGCACCTGATGCACCTGGGGCGGTTCGCGCTGGGCGGGGCGGGCACCGTGTTTGTGGGTGCCACCGCCGTGCAGGCCTGTGGCCGCAACACCCACGGTGACCTGGGCCTGTGGCACGACGGCCAGGTCGAACCGCTGGCGCGCATCGCACGCAACCTCAAGGCGCTGGGTGCCGTGCCCGCCATCCAATTGGGCCACACCGGTCGCAAGGGCGGGCTGCAGACCTGGTGGTTTGGCCATGGCCCGCTGAACCCGGCCGACGCAGCGCGTGGCGAGGCGGCCTGGCCGGTGGTCGCACCGAGCGCGCGGCCGGTGAGCGAGGGCTGGCCCATGCCCGAGGCCTTGTCGCTGGCGGCCATCGGCCAGCTCATCGATGACTACGGTCAGGCGGCACGGCGCGCGTTCGAGGCCGGCTTCGAGTTGCTCGAAATCCACGGTGCCCACGGCTACCTGATCCACCAGTTCCTGTCGCCCGTGTCGAACGGCCGCGATGACGCTTATGGCGGTGACGCCGAGCGACGGCGGCGCTTTGCGCTGGACGTGGCCACCTCGGTGCGCCGGCACTGGCCCGAGCACCTGCCGCTGGCGTGGCGGGTGTCGCTGGCCGATCTTGACCAGGGCGACCTCAGCCACGAGGAGTTGCTGGCCTTGTGCGCTGGTCTGCGTGAGCGCGGGGTTGACCTCGTCGATGCGTCGTCGGCCGGTGGCATCGGCAGCTACCCCACCCGTCTGCAGGCACGCCGCAGCGACCTCGATTTCCGTGCCGATGACGGCGCGCTGCTGCGCCGCGAGGCAGGTGTGTCCGTGATCGCCGTGGGCAACATCGTGACGCCCGAACAGGCCGAGGCCTTGGTGCGCGACGGTTGTGCCGACCTCGTCGCCATCGGGCGCGAAGCACTCTACAACCCCAACTGGGCCCTGCATGCCGAACGCGCGCTGGGCCTGGACAACGGCATGGCGCATTGGCGACGCCAGCACCGCATGTGGTTGGCACGGCGTGCCACCTCGGCCAATGCGGTGCGCGACGCCGCCACCCTTGAGCGTTTGCGCGCCCGGCCAGACCATGGAGAAACCCGTGTCCCAGGTTGAACTCATCGACGTTGGTCAAGACCTGCTGGGCGAATGCCCTTTGTGGGACGTGACCACACAGTCCTTGTACTGGATCGATTCGCGTCGCCATCTGGTGCACCGCTGGCAGCCCGGCAGTGGCGCGCGGGCCGATTGGACCTTGCCGCAGGAAGTCGGATCGATTGCGCTGTGCGAAAGTGGCCAGCTGCTGGTGGCCATGGTGGACGAGGTGTTGCGGCTGGACCCGGCTACCGGCGCCACCACACCGCTGCTGCGCTTGCAGCACGCGGGCGACCACATGCGGCTGAACGACGGCCGCACCGACCGCGCGGGCCGGTTTGTCGTGGGCTCTTTGGTCAAGGGCCGGCACGAACTGTTGGGTGCGCTTTACCAGATCAGTGGTGCCAGCCTGCGCGAGATCGACCGTGGGTTTTGCGTGTCCAACACCACGTGCTTCAGCCCCGATGGCCGCTGGATGTACTTCGCCGACAGCCTCACGCGCCACATCCTGCGTTACCCCTACAACACCGCCACCGGCGAGGTCGGTCCGCGCGAGGTGTTCATCGACACCGCACCGCTGAACTCGGCCCCCGACGGTGCCACCGTGGACGCCGAAGGGGGGCTGTGGGTGGCCCTGGTGCAGACCGCACAACTGGCGCGTTTTTTTGCCGACGGCCGGCTGGACCGCCTCATCGATTGCCCGGTGCCGTTCGTGACTTGTCCCTGTTTTGGCGGCGAGTCGCTCGACACCATCTACCTCACCAGCATCCGCGATTCGGGCAACCTGCTGCGCACCGATCACCCGCAGGGGGGCTCACTGGTGGCCATCCGCGGGACGGGCGTGCGTGGCCTGCCAGAGGTGCGCTTCAACGATCGCGGGCTTTGATGAACTCAACAGGAAACCAACACATGACACAGCGTTTTGAGGGTCGGGTGGCCCTGGTCACCGGTGGTGCGCAGGGCATTGGCCGCGCCGTTGCGGAGCGCCTGGCCGCAGGCGGCGCCACCGTGGGTGTGCTTGATCTCAAGCTCGAACGGGCCGAAGCCACCGTCGCCGAAATGCGCGCCGCCGGCCACCAGGCCGTGGCTTTTGGTGGTGACGTGGCGCAGCGCGAGACCCTGTTCAACGCTGCGGGCGCGCTCAAGCAGCAGTTTGGCCGTCTGGATGTGCTGGTCAGCAACGCCATGTGGGTGCGCTACGGCCCCATCGACGACCTCACCCCCGAAGCCGTGCAACGCATGGTGGGCACCGGCTTCAACTCGGTGGTGTGGGGCATCCAGGCCGCGTCGGCCCACATGGATCGAGGTGGCAGCGTGATCAACATCGCTTCGGCGGCGGCCTTCCTGGGCATCCCTCAAGCGATGATTTATTGCGGTGTGAAGGCGGGTGTGCTGGGCCTGACGCGTTCGGCTGCGGTGGACCTGGGGCCTCGGGGCATCCGTGTCAACGCCATCGGCCCCGGCTCGGTGGCCACCGAAGGTGTGAAGATCAATGTGGACCCTGAAAAGGTGGCCTTGCGCCTGGCCAAGACGCCCATGCGCCGCCTGGGCGAGGTGGACGACATTGCCTCGGCCGTGGCCTTCCTGGCCAGCGACGACAGCAGCTGGATC
>DASUIK010000223.1:0-8603 GCA_036279795.1 Burkholderiaceae bacterium
TGGCAACAGGGGGCATGGTGGGAAACCCGTGACAAGCCCGAGGGGACTTTGACAAAACTATACAGGCCGGCACGCCCGCCACAGAATCGCACGGTCACACCTCAGGAACCCACCGATGATGTCATTTGGCGAGCGCGCGCGGGGCGCGCGGCTGGAACGCATGACCGCCTCGCCGCGGTGGGCAGGCGACGGCTTTCGCAACCAGCACCCCATCCCGGCGGGCCTGCGCGACACCACCGGCCCGCGCCCCACGTTGCGCGACTTCCTGCTGGGCGGCAAAGACCGCGTGCCCCCGGGCCCCCTGCCCAGCCTCGACCCGCGCCCGGGCTGGAACAAGGCGCCCGACAGCGGCCTGCGCACCACCTGGCTGGGCCACTCCACGGTGCTGATCGAGATCGATGGCTTCCGGGTGCTGACCGACCCCGTGTGGGGCACCCGCGCCTCGCCCTTCCGGCTGATGGGGCCCAAACGCTTCCAGCCCATGCCCCTACGCCTGCGCGACATGCCCGAGGTCGATGTGGTCCTCATCTCGCACGACCACTACGACCACCTCGACTACCCCACCATCCGCGCGCTGGCCCGCCACAGCCGCGTGCCCTTCGTCACCTCGCTGGGCGTGGGCGCCCACCTGCAGGCCTGGGGCGTGGCGCCCGAACGCATCACCGAACTCGACTGGTGGGAGTCACACACCGTGCCCGGCACCGGGCTGCGCATCACCGCCGCGCCGTCGCAGCATTTTTCCGGCCGTGGCCTGAAAGACCGCAACGCCACGCTGTGGTCCTCGCTGGTCATCACCGGCGAGCGGCACCAGGTGTTCTTCAGCGGTGACACCGGCCTGACCAGCGAATACCAGGCCATCCACCGCCACTTCGGCGACTTCGACCTGGTGATGCTGGAGGTGGGCGCCTACCACCCGTCCTGGGGCGACATCCACCTCGGCCCAAGCAATGCGGTGCAGGCCAACACCTGGCTGGGCAACGCCACGCTCTTGCCGGTGCACTGGGGCACCTTCAGCCTCGCCATGCACGCCTGGGACGAACCGGCCGAAACCCTGGTGGCCCTGGCCAACCAGCAAGCCCTGCCCTTGCTCATGCCCCGAGCGGGCGAGCCGGTGGAGCCCCAACGGGCGACCGATGAGGTCACGCCCTGGTGGCGCGGCGTGATGGCTGGGCGCTGCGGCGACACGGCCGCCTCAGACGACCAGCCCGGCACACAGGCGATCAAACCCGGCCTGCCCTGGCCGCTGGACTGAGGTCCATCAGGCCAGGGTGGCCGCCACCCCGTTCACCAGCGCCTGAAACTGCTCGGCACTGCAGGGCTTGCCATACAGGTAGCCCTGGTAACGGTGGCAACCGAGTGAGGCCAACATGGCGCTTTGTGCCTCGGTCTCCACACCTTCGGCGATCACCTCCAGCTCCAGGCTGTGGCCCAGCGAAATGACCATGCGCGCGATCGCCTTGTCGCTGGGGTCGATGAGGATGTCGCGCACAAAGCTGCTGTCGATCTTGAGCTGGTCCAGCGGCAAACGCTTGAGGTAACTCAGCGACGAGAAACCCGTGCCAAAGTCGTCCAGCGAGAAGCGGATGCCGTCCAACTGCAGCGCCACCATCTTGTCGGCGATGCCCTGGATGTCGGAGATCAGCACGCTTTCGGTGATCTCGAGCTTGAGGCGGCGGGCTTCGATGCCATGGCGCCGCACCACAGCCCGAACCTGGGCCACGAAGTCGTCCTGCTGGAATTGGCGCGCGCTGATGTTGACCGCCAGCGTCAGGTGCTGCAGCGACGGCATACCGGCCCAGGCCGCGAGTTGCCGGCAGGCTTCGTCCAGCACCCACGCGCCCAGCGGGAGGATCAGGCCCGACTCCTCGGCAATCGGAATGAACTCGGCCGGCGAGACCCAGCCGCGTTCGGCGTGGCACCAGCGCACCAACGCCTCGGCGCCCACCACCCGGCCCGCCCCGTCCACCTGTGGCTGGTGGTGCAGCCGCAGCTGCCCGGCCTCGATGGCGCTGCGCAGGTCGTTCTCCAGTGCCGCACGGCGGGCCACTTCGGCATCCATCGCCGGATCAAAAAACCGCAGACCGTTGCGCCCACTGCCCTTGGCCTGGTACATCGCCAGATCGGCCTGACGCAGCACCTCTTCCACCGTGTGGTGGTGGTCCAGGAACAGGGTGATGCCGATGCTGGGTGAGCTGCGGCATTCCGTGCCCTTGATGAAGTAGGGCTCGCCAATGGCGGCCAGCAGCTTTTCGCCCACCAGGCGGGCGTGGTCGGCCGCGTGGTCGGGCTTGTCGGCAAGCGCGTCGAGCATCACCACAAATTCGTCTCCCCCCAAACGCGCCACGGTGTCGCTCTCGCGCACCTGGTCGGTGATGCGGCGCGCCACCTGTTGCAGCAGCAGGTCACCGAAGTCGTGGCCCAGCGTGTCGTTGACGTTCTTGAAGCGGTCCAGGTCGATGAACAACAGCGCACCATAGCGGCCCGAGCGGTTGCTGCTGGCCAGCGCGTGGGCCAGGCGGTCCATCAGCATGCGCCGGTTGGCCAGGCCGGTGAGGGCGTCGAAGTAGGCCAGCACCTTGATCTTGTCCTCAGCCTCTTTTCGGAAGGTGATGTCGGAGAGGGTGGAGACGTAGTTGTCGAGGTGGCCGTCGGCGTCGCGCACGGCGGTGATGGTGAGCCACTGCGGGTACACCTGACCGTTCTTGCGCCGGTTCCACACCTCGCCCTGCCAGGCGTTGGTCTCGGCAAGACTCTTGTACATGGCGGTGTAGAAATCCGGCGTGTGGTGCCCGGAGCGCAGCAAGCTCGGCGTCTGGCCCACGGCCTCGTCGGCGCTGTAGCCGGTGATGCGGGTGAAGGCTTTGTTCACGCGCAGGATGACGTGCTGCGCGTCGGTGACCATCATGCCTTCCTGCGCCTCGAAGGCGGCCGCCGCCACCCGCATGTACTGCTCGGCGCGGCGTTGTTCGGTGGTGTCGTGCACGGTGGCCACCAGGCCGGCCACGCTGTCATCGGGGCCACGGTACACGCTCGCACTGAACAGCGTGTGCCGCACCTCGCCGCTGGCCTGGCGGAGGTCCAGCGGCTGGCGGTGCACGCTGCCATGCTCGAAAGCCGCAGCAATCGTCAGGCGCGCCGCTTCTGGCCGCAGGCACAGGTGGGCGTATTCGTGGCCCACCAACTGCTCACGCGTTTGCCCCGTGAAATGTTCCAGCGCCTGGTTGCCATCGCTGATCAGGCCCTGGCGGTCGATCACCACCAGTGGGTCCAGGCTGGCTTCGATCAAGCCGCGTGCATAGCGCAAGGCCTGGGTGGCCTGGGCCTCGGCGCGGCGACGTTCGTCCACTTCGCGTTGCAGCACCTCGTTGATGCGCTTGCGTTCACCCAGGTTGGTTTTGAGGCGGCGCTCGCTGCGCACGTTCGCGTAAACCACCAGCGTGGCCAGCGCCAGGGCACAAGCGGCCAGGGCAAACAGCACGCCCGCATAGCGCAGCAGGTGCCGGGTGTCGTTGAGGGTGGCTGTGCCCACGATGACGTAAAACGGCAGACCGGCCACACGCCGGTAGGCATTGCTGCGCTCGATGCCGTCCAAGGCCGTGACGCCGATGTACTCACCCGCCTGCGGCTGGGCCTGGATGGCAGCGGCCAGCTCGCCCGACACGTTGCGGCTGCCCACCGCGCCCTTGGTGTCGGGGAAGCGGTGCACCAGGGCGAGATCGGCCGTTCGAACGGTGACCGCGCCCTGTGGTCCGAGCTCTGCGGCCGACAACAGCTTCTCGAAATAGGCGGTCCGGAAGTTGGCGTACACCACCCCGGCGAAGCGGCCCCGGGCGTCGAGCAGCGGGCGTGCCAGCACCACGATCCAAGCGTTGTACTGACGACCCAGCAGGGGCCCATCCACCACACGGCCCTGGCTGGGGTCATCGCGCAACCGGGTGAAAAAAGCGCGGTCGGCGTAGCTCATGCGCTGGGTGGGCATGACATCGCTGGCGTAACGCAGCACGCCCTGGCGGTCCAGGACACGGATGGCAAACGCCTCCGGCACGTGTTCGGCCAGCAGGCGCAACTGTGCGTTCACTTCGGCCGCAGGCATGCCCAGAGGCAAGCCCCCCGGGCCGCGCCTGAGGTACAGCTCCTCGGTGCTCAGCAACAGGCTGTCGACCTTGTCAAAGGTCGAGGCGATCGACTGGTCGAGGAGGGCCGCGATGTTCTGGGTGGTGGTGCTGGCGCGTTCGCGCAGCCGCTGCTGGTCGCGGTACAGCGTGAAGCCGGCCAGGCCAAAGACCACGGCGGCAACGGTCAACAAAAAGGCGGCTCTTGGAAGCCAGTGGCTGCGGCGCGGCTGCCACCTGAGCAGCGGGTCGGGCGGCTGGTCGCTCATGTCGGTTCGGGGGAGGATGCGGGATTGTCCCCATCCCCACCCCGCCCAGCTTGACCTATGTCAACCAGCGTCAAGAAGGCGACAGATCATCCCAGCAAAGCCCGACGCACGGCCTCCCAGCTGGCACGGTCTGGCGCACACAACAAGCCCCCTGTGGTGTGGGTGGGCTGGTAGGGTGAGCCATCGAAGTGGGCACTGTAGCCACCCGCCTCCTGGTGCAGCAGCCAACCGGCCGCGTGGTCCCACGGCATCAGCTTGTTGTAGAACAGCACGTCCACGTGGCCGGCGGCGGCCAGCCGGTATTCGTGGGCGGCACAGCGAAACCAATTGGTGGTGGCCAGGCTGGACAGGCGTGCGTTGACCTGGGTGCGCAAGGGCTCCGGCACAAAGTTGGTGCTGACGATGCCGTGCATCTGCTTCACGGCTTGGGGGGCCGCCACGCGCAAGGGCGTGCGCTGCCCGTCGGGCGCCAGCAACCACGCGCCCTGGCCACGCAAGGCACAGGCGGTGGTCTGGCCCACCGGGTCGTGGATCACGCCAGCCACCACCTCGCCACGCGCCACCACGGCCACCATCACGCCGAACAGCGGAAGGCCCGAGGCAAAGTTTTTGGTGCCGTCCAGTGGGTCCACCACAAACACCAGCGCGCTGCTGCCCAGTAGGTCCAGCAAGGTGGGGTCGCGCCCGGTGGCCTCCTCGCCCACCACGTCGGCCCCCGGGAAGGCCGCGCGCAAGCCGGTGGCAATCGCGCGTTCGGCCGCCTCGTCGGCCTCGGTCACCACGTCGAAGGCCGAGGTCTTTTCGTGGATCTGCTCACGCTGCAGCCGGCCGAAGCGGGGCAGTATCTCGGCCGCAGCCACCTCACGCAGCAAAGTGGCCACGGCGGCGAGTTGAAAAGCGTCAAAAAAGGGCGTCATGGCGAGGCAGCGAAGCGGCACACCATGATGCCGCAAGTTCACGGCGCAGCGGTCGCGAGATCAGTGTTCGAACACGATGCGCCCGCGTTGCACCTGGCCGTTCTCGAGGGCCGCATGGGCAGCCGCCGCTTCCGACAAGGGCACGCTGTGCGACACCAAGGGCCGGTAGAAGCCCTCGCGCGCAGCGTGGGCCACGCCCCGGAGCGCCTCGGGCGCGTCGCTGACCACCGCGCGCACCACTTTCACGCCATGGGCCGCACCCCGGTCCTCAAAAGGAGCCGCGACCAGGTACACGATGGTCCCCCCCGGGCGCAGCAGCGGGTAGGAACGGGCGTGGGTGTGGCCGCCCACGAAGTCGAACACCACATCGAGGCCACGCAGGTGGTCAAAGCCCTCGCGGTCGTAGGCGATCACCGCGTCGGCACCCTGGGCCAGGGTGTGGTCGAGGTGGTCGTGGCGGCAGGTGGCCACGGTGTGCACCCCCAAGGCACGCGCATGCTGCAACACCAAGGCGCCCACGGCGCCAGAGCCGCCATGCACCAGCACCCGCATGCCCGGCTGCAGCGCGGCCGTGGTCACGGCGGCCCAGGCGCTGACGCCTGGCTGCAGCAAGGCCGCGCTTTGCGCCAGGGTCAGCGCTTCGGGTCGAGGCACCACGCGGGTCGCATCGCAGACGATGTGGCTGGCCGAGGTGCCGTCGTCCAACGGCGCCGCCAGCACACACACCGCGTCGCCCAGGCGCCAGCCGGCCACGCCAGGGCCGATGGCCTCCACCACGCCGACCCCGTCGCGACCGGGCACCTTGGGCAAGCTGAGCGCAAAGTGTTCGCGCAGAGCGCCCGCGCGCAACTTGACATCGATCTGCGCCAGTGCCGACGCCAGCAGCCGCACACGCAACTGGCCAACACCGGGTTCGGGCGTGTCGCGCTCGCCCACGCGCAACACACTGGGCGGGCCGTATTCCTCGTACCAGACCGCCCGCATGGCGCTCAGGCTGCGGCAGGCAACTGAAGCGCGCTCCAGCGCTGGTTCAGCGCCTTGCCTTCGGCGTCGCGCAGGGCCGCTTCGCGCAGCGAGGCCAGGGCGGCCGCAGCGCCCTCGCGGCCACGCAGCAACTGGGCCGCCTGCATCAAGCGGTCAAAACGGCTGCTGCCGCGCGCGTGGGTGTCGCTGTAGCCTTTCACGAGGCGGCGGCAGCGCAGCAGCTCGGTGGCCAGCGCCAGGTCCTGCGGTGCGATGGCCAAGGCCGCGTCCAGCCACTGCTGGATGTGTTGCATCTCTTCGGCGTGACGCAGGTTGCCCCGGCGCCAGCGGCGCAGGCCGGCCACCAAACGCAGCTGCACGTGGCCGCGCAGGCTGAAGGCGCGGATGCGGCGGCCCTGGTCGAAGCGGGCCGCCAGCCAGTCGCTCAAGCTGGCGCTGGCCTGCACCCTGCGCGCCAGGCCCAGGGGCAACAAGCCCAGGATCTCGGGCAAGCGGGGGTGGAAAAACTCCTCGGTGCCCACCACCTCGTCGGCGCCAGCCCCCACCTCGCGGCGCACGCGCGCCCAGCGTTCGGGCCGGGTCTTGAGGTCGGCCACCCGGATCACGTCGTCGTAGCTCATGGCCACCGCGATCCAGTGCGCGGCCTCGGCCACCAGGGTGGCGTCACCAAAGCGGACAAAGGCGGCCACGCGGTCCAGGTACTCGCGGCCGTAGGCCAGGTCCTGGTAGTCCATGACGCGTGCCAGGCCTTCACCCAGCATGTTCCAGGCGGGCGCAGGGAAGTCGGCACGGATGCGGTCCAACAGGGGCTGCACCGAGGGCGCGGCGGCTTTCTCGGGCAGGGCACGCGCAGCGGTTTCCAAACCCGAGGCGGCCACCTTGGGCTGGGCGATGGGCTGGCGGGCCAGGTCGGCGGCGGCGCGCAAGGCGGCCAGGCTGGTCTTGACCCCCACACCGTTGCGCTCCACCACACCCTCAAAAGCCGATTGTGGAAACGGCAGCGCACCGCTGCCGGCCAGGGCGCCAAACAAGCTGGCCGAGATGACGCTGCCGTTTTTCACCGCCAGCGCCTGCATGTCGTCCAACACCAGCTGGCGGGCGTTGTCCTTGAGGAGCTGCACCACCGGTTCGCTGTCGGCCAGGCCGTTGCCGGGCGTGGTCTTTTCCAACACCGAATAGATGCGGTGGCTGCTGGCGATCAGGGTGGTGCGGTCGGGCGTGACCAGGCCACGCTGCACCGCGCGGCCGGCTTCCATCAGCTCGGCCGCAATGACCACGTCCACATCGCCGGGCACGGCCATCAGGGCCAGCACCGGCTGGGCATCGGCGCGGGGCTTGTCTTGCTGTGACACCAGCTCGACGTAGTAGATGGTGGCACCGGTGCGTTGGGCCACGCCGGCCACCGAGGTGGCCTGGGCGGTCCAGCCTTCGTGTTCGGCCATGCCAACGATCCAGTCGACCAGCACGCCGCCGCCCTGCCCACCCAGGGCCAGGATGGCGATGTTGATGGAACGGGCTTTGCTCAGGCTCATGACAGACTCTCAAGGGGGAACAGGGCGCGCTCGGCGCGGGCGGCGTGGGTGCGGCGGTGCCACCAGCCCAGCACTTTCTGGCGCAGGCCGTTGATCCAGCGGTCGCCACCGCTGGCGTTGTGCACCCGCTCGACCTTGTAGAACGACGGGCACAACACGGCCGAGTCGGCCACCTCGCCGCAGTGGCCACAGGCCACACAGGCTTCGTCCACGTGGGCCACCGGGTCGGGCTTGAGGGCATCACCACTGGGCGCCAGCGTGAGGCTGGGGCAGCCGGAGACGCGCATGCAGGCGTGGTCGCCCGAGCAGACGGCGGCGT
Source organism: Burkholderiaceae bacterium (assembly GCA_036279795.1). Classification (GTDB taxonomy): domain Bacteria; phylum Pseudomonadota; class Gammaproteobacteria; order Burkholderiales; family Burkholderiaceae_C; genus Hydrogenophaga. The sequence goes on from DASUIK010000223.1 coordinate 8,134, forward strand.
CCACCCCGAAGCGTTCCTTCACCACCCGCTCGCCGCCCTTGATGGCGGCGGCCACCTTGGGCTTCTCGCGGCGCTGGCGGTTGAGCATGCACTCGCTCTGCGCAATGATGACCTTGGGGCCATCGTAGTCGGTGGTCATGGCCTCGCTGATCGCATCACGCATGGCGTTGACGTCGTAGGTACGCGAGACAAAACGCACCCACTCCACGCCCACGCCACGCACCGCGTTCTCGATCGGGTGGCGGGTGCTGCGGTGTTCGTTGTCGGCGCGCGAGGACAGGATGTCCTGCCCGCCGGTGGCCGCCGAGTAGTTGTTGTCGATGATCAGGAACACGTTGTCGTGTTTGTTGAACACCGCGTTGCCGATGCCGGTGGCCAGGCCGTTGTGCCAGAAGCCACCGTCGCCCATCATGGCAATCGCCCGCTTGGACGAGCCGAACAGCTTGCCGGCATTGAAAGCCGAAGCGCTG
>DASUIK010000224.1:0-9562 GCA_036279795.1 Burkholderiaceae bacterium
CCCGGTGCTGGAGGCCTACATCAATGGCCGCTACTACTGGGTGCCCCTGTCGCGCCTGAGCTGCGTGCGCTTCGAGAAACCCGAGGACTTGCGCGACTACGTCTGGCTGCCCGCCCACCTGGACTTCACCAACGGCGGCGAGACCCTGGCGCTCATTCCCTCGCGCTACCCAGGCTCGCAGGCCAGTGCGGACGGCGCGGTGCAACTCGGTCGCCGCACCGATTGGCTGGAGGCACACCCGGACGTGTGGACCGGCCTGGGTCAGCGCATGTTCAGCAGCGACCAGGGCGAGCATCCCATGCTGGGCCTGGAACGCATCGACTTCAACGTCACGGCAGACGCCTGACCATGCCCGAACTCACCGCACAGGAACGGCTGCAGCCCTCGCTGCTCGACCGGCTGGTGGACTTCCAGCCGCAGCACAAGGTGGAGCCACCCGAGTCACGTGTCATGACCAAACAGTCGCTGCGCCAAGCGGTGCTGCGCGATTTGCAGTGGCTGTTCAACTGCGAGGCCCACGGCGCCGAATTCGAATCGGGCCGCTACCCCCACACCGCCGATTCGGTGCTGAACTTCGGCCTGCCCACCCTGTCCGGCCAGTTCGCGTCCACAGTGCAAGCCTCGGCGGTGGAAAACGGCATCAAGCGCGCCCTGCTGCGCTTCGAACCCCGCATCCTGCCCAAGACGCTGGAGGTCGAGCTGGTGGCCGAGCAGTCGGCACTGGACACCCACAACCGCGTGAGTCTGATGCTGCGCGGCATGTTGTGGGCCCAGCCCGTGCCCATCGAATTCATGCTGCGCAGCCGCATCGACCTGGAAGAGGGCCGCATCACGGTGGAAGACGTGTCGAGATAGCCCATGGACCCACGACTGCTGGAACACTACGAACGCGAGCTGCGCTACTTCCGCGAGAGCACGGCGGAATTTGCGCGTGCCTTCCCCAAGATCGCGGGCCGGCTGGGCATCGACGGCATCGAGATCGCCGACCCCTACGTGGAGCGGTTGATCGAGGCCACCGCCTTTCTTTCGGCGCGGGTGGGCGTGAAGCTGGACGCCGAATTCCCCAGGTTCACCTCGCAGCTGCTCAACGTCGTCTACCCTCACTTCCTGGCGCCCACGCCAGCCATGCTGATCGCCCAGTTCGATCCCAAGCTGGAAAACGCCGGCCTGGCCCTGGGCTACGACGTGCCTCGCGGCACCCAGGTGCAGTCGCGCGCGGCGGTGGGGCAGAACACACACTGCGAGTTCCGCACCGCACATGCCCTCAAGCTGTGGCCGCTGGAGCTGACCCGCGCCCAGTACTTCACCTACGCGCCCGACCTGCCGCTGGCGCGCCTGGGCGATGAGCGCCGCATACGCGGGGGCCTGCGCATCACGCTGCGCACCACGGCCGGCCTGAACTTCGAGCAACTGGCCCTGGACGAGCTGACCCTGCACTTCAGCGGCGACGACGACGTGGCCTGGCGCCTGCACGAATGTGTGCTGGGCCAGCCGGTGGGTGTGCTGCTGGTGCCGCCCCAACAGGTGGCCAAGGCCCAGGTGTTGCCGCCCACGGCCATCACGCCGTGCGGCTTTGACGATGACCAGGCGCTGCTGCCCGCCACCCTGCAGGGCTTCTCAGGTTTCCGCCTGCTGCAGGAGTACTTTGCCTTTCCGGCGCGCTTCCAGTTCGCCACCCTCAAGGGCCTGAAGGCCGCGCTGGCGCGCTGCGGTGGCAACGAGGTGGAGCTGGTGCTGCTGTTCTCGCGCGCGGACGCCGGGCTGGAAAAGCTGGTCAGCGCGCAACACGTGAAGCTGCACTGCACGCCCATGATCAACCTGTTCCCCAAGCGCATGGACCGGATCATGGTGTCGGACGCGGTGAGCGAGTTCCACCTGCTGGCCGACCGCACCCGGCCCATGGACCACGAGGTGCACTCGGTGCTGGAGGTCAAGGGCTACGGCGCCGGCACCCAGGCGGAGCAGGACTTCCTGCCGTTCTACGGCGCCTTTCATGGCGCTCGCCAAAGCCATCCCGCGTACTACACGTTGGCGCGCGAACCCCGCATGCAGTCGGCCCGCCAGCAAGAGAACGGCCACCGCACCAGCTACATCGGCTCCGAGGTCTACCTTTCGCTGGTGGACCCACAGCAAGCGCCGTGGCGCGGCTCCCTGCGCCAATTGGGCGTGCGCGCCATGTGCTCCAACCGCGACTTGCCGCTGCTGCTGCCGGTGGGCGGCGAACACGACTTCGACAACGCCGAGGGACTGCCCACGCGCGCCATACGCCATGTGCGTGGCCCTTCACGTCCGGTCACTCCGGTGGCGGCGCAAGGCTTGGCGTGGCGGGCCATCGACCACCTGTCTCTGAACTACCTGTCGCTGGTGGACAGTGGCGCACAGGAAGGTGCCGCCGCCCTGCGCGAGCTGCTAGCGCTCTACGCCATGCGCGGTGACGATGCGCAACAAAAACTGGTACAAGGCCTGCAAGGAGTGGACAGCAAACCGGTGTTCCGCCGCCTGCCACTGCCCGGTCCCATCGCCTTTGGCCGGGGCCTGGAAATCCGCCTGCAGATCGACGAAATGGCCTTCCACGGCCACAGTGCCTTTCTGTTCGGCGCCGTGCTCACCCACTTCCTCTCGCGGCATGTGTCGCTCAACAGTTTTGTCGAAACCGTGCTGAGCGGCAGCCGGCGTGGCGACATCATGCGCTGGAGGCCCACATGCGGCAGTCGCCCGATCCTGTGAGCGACGCCGACTGGGCCAACTACCTGGCCGCGGTGGCCGAGGCGCCCTGGGACCACGATTTTTTTGCCACGCTGCGCCGGCTGGAGACCCTGCGGCCAGACCTACCGCGCTGGGGCATGGCGGTGGTACCACAACAGGAAGCCGTACGGGTGGGACAGGAGCCCACGCTCGCGTTTGCGCCTTCCGTGTTCACCGCCCTGGAGGCCGCCACCGATGCCCAGCCGCAGCGCCTGAGACAGGCTTTTTTTGGCTACATCGGCCCCAACGGGCCCTTGCCCGGCCACCTCTCGGACTTCGTGCGCGAACGCGTTTTGCACGGTGGCGACCACACGCTGCTGCATTTTCTCGACCAGTTTGCCCACCGCTTTGCGCTGCACTTCTACCGGGCCTGGGCCCAGGCACGTCCTACCGTAGGACTGGACCGGCCAGGCGAAGACGACTTCCGCCGCCGCCTGGGCAGCTTTGCCGGCGCCGCGACCCCCGGGCGCCAGCAGCGCGACCATTTTCATGACGACGCGCGCGTGTTCTTCAGCGGCTGGATGCTGCGTCAGGTGCGCAACCAGGAATCGGTGGAGTCGGTGCTGGGCGCCTATTTCGGCATCCCGGTGCAGGTGGTGCCCTGGGACGGCCACTGGGAACCCCTGGAGCCGGCCGACTGCACCCGCCTGGGGGGCCTGGGTCAGCGGGTGGGCCAGGGCGCGCTGCTGGGCACACGGGTATGGGACCGGCAGCACCGCATCAACATCCGGCTCGGGCCGTTGAGCATCCAGCAGTACGAAGACTTCCTGCCCATCGGCACGGCTTTCCCCAAGCTGTGCGACTGGATGCAGCACCTGCTGGGCGACGAATACGCCTGGTCGTTGACGCTGGTGGTGCGGAACCGCGAAGTGCCCGCCGCGCGCCTGGGCACGCGCCTGGGCAACGGCACGCGCCTGGGCTGGACCACCTGGATCGCCACCACCCAACGCTTGCGAGACGCCGACGAAGTGCGCATCCCCATGGCCCGCCGCGGCGGGCGCCCGACCCCTCAACGCCATTGAACACCCAACGCTGGAGGCAACCCCATGAGTGAAATCAGCCGCACCGCCCTGTTTGGCAAGCTCAATCCGCTGGCTTACAAAGCCATCGAAGGGGCCACCGTGTTCTGCAAGATGCGGGGCAACCCGTATGTGGAGCTGGAACACTGGTTCGCCCAGTTGCTGCAGAACCAGGAGTCGGACCTGCAACGCATCGTGCAGCACTATGGGCTGGACATCTCCCTGCTGGCCAAGGACGTGACCGCCGCGCTCGACCGCCTGCCGCGCGGCGCCACCGCCATCAGCGACATCGCCGAACAGATTCCTGATGCCATCGAGCGCGCCTGGACTTACGCCACCCTCAAGTTTGGCGAAGGGCAGGTGCGCACCGGTTACCTGCTGGTGGGCATGCTCAAAACGCCCCACCTGCGCAGCCGGCTGCTGGCGATTTCGCGCCAGTTCGAGAAGGTCAAGGCCGAAGATTTGACCGACCACTTCGCCCAAATTTGCGACGCCTCGGCCGAGGCCCGCATGGGCGCCCAGGACGGCACCGGCATGGGCAGCGGCGCCCCCGGCGAAGACAGCGGCGCCATGGCCCCGGCCGCCATGGGCAAGGGCGAGGCGCTCAAGAAGTTCGCGGTCGATCTGACCGAGAAGGCACGCAACGGCGAGATGGACCCGGTGAGCGGCCGCGACGAGGAGATCCGCCAGATCGTGGACATCCTGATGCGGCGTCGCCAGAACAACCCGCTGCTCACCGGCGAGGCTGGCGTGGGCAAGACGGCGGTGGTGGAGGGGTTTGCCCAACGCCTGGCCCGTGGCGACGTGCCGCCGCAGCTCAAGGACGTGTCGCTGCTGACGCTGGACATCGGCCTGCTGCAGGCTGGCGCCAGCATGAAAGGCGAGTTCGAGCAACGCCTGCGCCAGGTCATTGACGAGGTGCAGTCCAGCCCCAAGCCCATCATCCTTTTCATCGACGAGATCCACACCCTGGTGGGCGCGGGCGGTGCGGCGGGCACGGGCGATGCGGCCAACCTGCTCAAGCCGGCCCTGGCGCGCGGCAACCTGCGCACCATCGGCGCCACCACCTGGGCCGAGTACAAGAAGTACATCGAAAAGGACCCGGCCCTCACGCGGCGCTTCCAGGTGGTGCAGGTGCCCGAGCCCGACGAAGCCAAGGCCATCGTCATGCTGCGCGGCGTGGCTTCGGTGCTGGAGAAACACCACCGCGTGCAGCTGCTGGACGAGGCCATTGAGGCGGCGGTGCGGCTGAGCCACCGCTACATACCGGCACGCCAGTTGCCCGACAAGGCGGTCAGCCTGCTCGACACCGCCTGCGCGCGTGTGGCCGTGTCGCAGCACGCCACGCCAGCCGAGGTGGAAGACTGCCAGCGCCGGCTCGAAGCCCTGCGCACCGAGCTGGACATCATTTCGCGCGAAGAGACCATTGGCCTGGACGTGGTGAAACGCCGGGGCGCGGTGGAAGCCGCCATCGAAGCCGACGAGGCCGAGCTGGCCCAGCTGCAAGCCCGCTGGGACCAGGAAAAGGGCTTGACCGACGAGTTGCTGAAGATCCGCGCCCAGCTGCGCGAGCTGGGCGCCTCGGCCGACCACCCGGAGGCTGCGCCCGCAGAAGCACCGGCAGAGGCCGCACCAGAAGGGGCGCCCGCTGTCAGCCGCGACAGCCTGCTGGCCCAGCTGCGCGACGTGCAAGCCCGCATCGCCGAGGTGCAGGGCGAGTCGCCACTGATCCTGCCCTCCGTGGACGAACAGGCCGTGGCCTCGGTGGTGGCCGATTGGACAGGCATTCCCGTGGGCCGCATGGTCAAGAACGAAGTGCAGGCCATTCTGCAGCTGGCCGACACCCTGAACCAGCGCGTGATCGGCCAGAAGCATGGCCTGGAGATGATCGCCAAACGCATCCAGACCTCGCGCGCGCGGCTGGACAACCCCAGCAAGCCCATTGGCGTGTTCATGCTCTGCGGCACGTCGGGCGTGGGCAAGACCGAGACCGCGCTGGCCCTGGCCGAGGCGCTCTACGGTGGCGAGCAGAACGTGATCACCATCAACATGAGCGAGTTCCAGGAGGCACACACCGTCTCCACCCTCAAGGGCGCCCCCCCCGGCTACGTGGGCTACGGCGAAGGTGGCATCCTGACCGAAGCGGTGCGCCGGCGGCCCTACAGCGTGGTGCTGCTTGACGAGGTGGAAAAGGCCCACCCCGACGTGCACGAGATCTTCTTCCAGGTCTTCGACAAGGGTTGGATGGAAGACGGCGAAGGCCGCATGATCGACTTCAAGAACACCATCATCCTGTTGACGTCCAACGCGGGCTCCGAACTGCTCATGAGCATGTGCAAGGACCCCGAACTGCTGCCCGACCCCGAGTCGCTGGCCGGCGCGCTGAAGGCGCCGCTGATGAAAATTTTCCCGCCCGCGCTGCTGGGCCGCCTGGTGGTGATTCCCTACTACCCGCTGTCGCCCGAGATGATGGCGCAGATCGTGCGGCTACAGCTGGGCCGCATCAAAAAGCGCGTCGAGGCCAATCACGCCATCCCCTTCGAGTTCAGCGATGCGGTGGTGAAACTGGTGGTGTCGCGCTGCAACGACTCGGAATCCGGCGGGCGCATCATCGATGCCATCCTCACCAACACCGTGCTGCCGCGCATCTCCACCGAATACCTGCAACGCCTGGCCGACGGCAAGGCGATACAGCGGGTGGCGCTGGATGTGAAGGACGCGGACTTCACCTACGCCTTCGACTGAGGCATTTGACGAAGTCGAACACTCGCAACAGAATGAGCAACCGCAAGGCCGGCCCTTGCCCCTGACCCGACGAGGTGACCATGAAGACGATGCTGCGCTGGTGGGTGATGTGTGCGGTGGTGGCCCTGGCCGCTTGTGGCGGGGGCGAGGAGGCCGACACCGGCCACTACGCGGGAGGCGTGCTCACCGGGCTGAAAGCGGGCAACAGCGTGCTGCTGAGCAGTGGCACACAAAGCCTCACCCTGAGCGCCGACGGCACCTACCGCTTCGGCCGCTTCCCCAAGGGCACGGCCTACAACATCACGGCCACATCCAGCAGCGACACCCAGGCCTGTGCTGTGAGCAACGGCAGTGGCCAGATCGCTGACGCCGACATCGACAACATCGTGGTGAGCTGCGTGGACACCTTCGGCATTGGCGGCACGCTCAGCGGCTACGCGGGTGGCCATGGCCCGGTGCAGGTGGCGCTCAATGGGGGCGAACCTGTGAGCCTGACGGCCGATGGCGCTTTCCACTTCGCCACCCGGCTGGCATCCGGTACAAGCTACAACGCTGCCCTGGTGTCGGTGCCGGAAACCCTGGTCTGCTCCCTCACCAACGGCAGTGGCCTGGTGGCCAGCACCGACGTCACCAGCATCACCGTGGCCTGCGAACCGGCCCTGGCTGGCGTGAGCTTCACCGTGACCGGGCTGGTCACGCCCGACAGCGTGACGGTGCAACTCAATGGCAGTGGCGTTGATGCCCTGCCGGCCAGGACGCGCCGCGTCACCAGCGCGGCCAACGGCAGCTACAGCTTTAACTTGGCGGTGCCGGTGGGCAGCACCTACGACGTGGTGATCGCAGGCCAGGCCGTGGGCAACACCTGCACCGTGGCCAATGGCTCAGGCACGCTGGGCGTGGGCGGTACCAGCAATGTGATGGTGGCGTGCAGTCCCAACCGTTACGTGGTGAGTGGAACGGTTGAGTTCTCTCCCTATGATTTCGTGCGACTCCGACTCAACGGCTCAGAGGAATTGTTGGTGAATGGCACCCAATCGACTCAGGTGTTCACCGAGGTTGTCCCCTTCCAGTTTCTCACCACCGTTCCCTACGGCGGCAGTTATTTGGTTGAAGTGATTGACACCCCCGCCTTTTACATCATTTGCACCGTCACCAGCGGTAGCGGAACCATGCCAGCCGGTGCGGTCACGAACGTGGTCGTCACCTGTGAGAATTTTGGCTGACCTCACCTCGACAAAACAGGCTCAAGTGCTTCGACAAGCTGTACGTCCCTACCGAAAGCTGACCATGAAAACACCTGTTGGCGCATTGCTTGGTTCCCTGCTGGTGGCGTCACCGGCCTGGTCCGCCCCCGTCTGCAACACCTTGTTCGGCACACAGACATCGGTCAACGCGGAGTCTCTGGCTTTCTGCGAATCTACCGCGCAAGGCCTGGTGGACCGACTGTCCATCACCGATTTCCAGGCGGAATTTGCCACCTACACCGACACTGCGGCAGTGACCACCTCATCGATGTGGAATGGGGTGGCGGTGAACGCCGGGTTTGCCGCCAACAGCACGGCACTGTCGCTGAGCATCCCGGAGCTACAGGTGAACGAAACCTTTGTCGGTAACACGCGCGAGCAGAGCATCACCATGCTCAAGAACTGGTACAACCAGAACAGCGATCTGGTGTCGCGCATGCTGCGCCAGCAGGCCGCCAACAGCCCTAACAGCCTGATCACCGGCAGCAACGGCCTGATGCAATCCATGGTGGCCACCGACTTCGCGACCGCTTTTTCAGAGAACGAATCGCGCGGTGGCGCCAACGCCGCATCAGCCGGCAACGCGGCGGCAGCCAGTCCGCTCGGCCTGGGTGTGGTGTTCAGCCACATGAAGGTGGCGGGTGTGCAGCAGACCGCCGTGGGCATCCCCATTTCCTACACCGTGCGCAACGACATCGATCCACGCCGCCAGGCCTTGCTGCGTGGCGACTTCTCGGCCGTCAAGTACGGCGGTGCCATGGCTTACCAAGGCCGTTTTTCCGCCGGGTACCAGATGCCCATGTCCGACGAGTGGAAAGTGGCCGCGCGGGGTACGCTGGGTTTTGTAGGTTCGGCGGACGCGGCCACTGTGGCCACCATGTTGGGGGTCTCCGTCGCCAGCGCTTACACCATGGAGTTCGATGGCTTTGACCTCAGCATTGGCAACATGCTGGGCTACTACCAAACGCTGACCGCCAAGGCCGAAAGCGTATCGGTCAACCCTGGCATCAAAAACACTGCGCTGCGCAACGGCATCATCCTGAGCCAACCCGTGACCGTGGGCGGGCGCAAGATGGTGGCGGAATACAGCTTTGCCGACACCCGCTTCTTCGGCACCAAGATCTACCAGACCAGCCTGCAGGAGATCTCCTTCTCGCTGGGCACGCGGCGCAGCGAAGGCGCACGCAGCTCCACACGCATCACCGGCTCCTACATGCGGGGCAAGGACGCCAAGGGCATTCAGATCTACCTGAACCACCTGTTCTGACCATGCCTCGCCCAGCAAAAAGGCGCCACAGTGGGCGCCTTTTTGCTGGGTGTGAGGCAGTGGCTTACTTGCTCACCACACGCACCATCTCCAGGCACTTGTTGGAGTAGCCCCACTCGTTGTCGTACCAGCTCACGACCTTCACGAAGGTGCCATCCAGCGCGATGCCGGCGTCGGCGTCGAAGATGGAGGTGCGGGTGTCGCCACGGAAGTCGGTGGCCACGACCTTGTCTTCGGTGTAACCCAGCACGCCCTTCAAAGCGCCTTCGGACTGGGCCTTCATTTCGGCCTTGATTTCGTCGTAGGTGGCGGCCTTGTCCAGCTCCACGGTCAGGTCAACCACGGACACGTCGGAGGTGGGCACGCGGAAGGACATGCCGGTCAGCTTCTTGTTGAGCGAAGGAATCACCACGCCCACGGCCTTGGCAGCGCCAGTGCTCGAAGGAATGATGTTTTCCAGAATGCCGCGGCCACCGCGCCAGTCTTTGTTCGAGGGGCCGTCCACGGTCTTTTGCGTGGCGGTGGCAGCGTGCACCGTGGTC
>DASUIK010000225.1:0-4815 GCA_036279795.1 Burkholderiaceae bacterium
CGCGTTTGCACACGAGGTCGATTTCATCCTGAACGAATCGGCGCGTTACCTGCGGCGTGCCCCGACAGCCGCCGATGTGAAAAGCCACTGGGTGGGCCTGCGCCCCTTGGTCAAGCCGGACAGCAGCAGCGGCGAACACACCCAGGGCATCAGCCGCGAGCACACGGTGCTCGTGAGCGCCAGCGGCCTGGTCACTGTCACCGGTGGCAAATGGACCACCTACCGCGCGATGGCCGAAGACGTGCTCAAGAAGTGCCGCGACGCGGGCTTGCTGCCCGGCCTGGCCGATGGCCACACCGATCAGCTGGCCTTGGTGGGCGCCGCCGGCGCCCCGGCCGATCAGCCGCCCGTGAGCGCGCCGCCCGGTGCACACGGTTACGGTGGTGAACGCGACTTTGTGTGGTCACTGCCCGGCGCCGACCGCGAGCTCGGCGGCGGTCTGACCGAAGCCATGGTGCGCTTTGCGGTGCGTTTTGAGTACGCGCGCACGGTGGAGGATGTGCTGGCGCGGCGCTCGCGTCTGCTGTTTCTGGATGCCGCACTCGCGGCTTCGCTGGCCGATGAGGTGGGCGCCATCGTGGCGCAGGAGACGGGGCGCGATCCGCAGGTGGGGGCTTTTGTGGCGTTGGCTCGGCAGCATTTGGCTTTGCCTGTTTGATCTTCTCGCTCACGGGTGCGGGGTGCCTGGCTCCGCGACTGTCCTCCGCCGGCTCCCCCTTCATGTCGCTGCGCCAGGCACCCCACACCCGTGGGCAACCACCGTGCCTGAACGCCAACGTTGGCGCTCCAACATCGTTGCAGATCGGGGCGGTGGGGCGTTCTGCAGAGCGAGGTCAAGGAGGAGCCGGCGCAGCGGGCGGGGGACACGAGCGTCGCAGAGCGACCCGCCGCCCCGATCCCGCCAACAACCATCGAAATCAACTTTCCGTGGATTCCCGCCACCGCCGCCACAACCACACACACGCTCCCACGGTCACCAGCGTCGCCACCACCCGCAGCAACCCCGCCAGCCGCACGTCAGAAGCCAACAGCCCCCAGCGCGACAGGATCTCGGTCCAGTCGTGTTCGCCACCACCCACCAGGGGCAGCACCTGCGCGCGTGCGTCGGCCATGTAGCGCGCCACATTGAACAGGCTTGCGCCCAGCCACACCCACGCCACCGCGACACCCACCGCGTGGTCGCGGCGTTGGAAGTGCCGGGCCACCGCCAGCGGAAACGCCAGTTGGAACAGCGTGCCACCGTAGACCATCAGCCGGTCGCTGAACATGCCGACCAGCGGGTGCCCGGCTTCGTGCAGCGCCAGGTTGAAGCTGTCCAACAAGGGCACCCAGCCTTGTTCGCTGAACGCGTGACAACCCAAACACAGGAGGGCGAAAGCGCAGACACCCAACAGCTGGGCTCGGCTGATGGTGGCAGCGCCGGGGGCGGGTGTGTGCCAGTGGGACATGGACGGGACGATAACCGCTCGCCACCCAACCGTCGCACAATTTCCACTTTCACCACGCCCCTTTGGAAGTGCCCGATGAACACACACGATCTGCGCCGCCGCGCCCTGTTGCCTCTGCCATTGCTGGGCTTGTGGTCTTGTGCCGCAGGCCCCGTGCCACGTTGGGTGGATTTGCAAGGCCACCGGGGAGCGCGTGGTCTGGCGCCGGAGAACACCTTGGAGGGCTTGAAGCGGGCGCTCGATCTGGGGGTCACCACCTTGGAGATCGACGTTGTCGTCAGCGCCGACGGCGTGCTGGTGCTCAGCCACGACCGGCAGCTCAACCCAGACATCACGCGTGACGCGAGCGGCCAGTTCCTCAAGGCGCGTGGGCCCGCGGTGAACAGCCTCACCGTGGCGCAGCTGCAGACTTACGATGTCGGGCGGTTGCGACCCGGCTCGCGCTACGCCGCCGACTTCGCCCAGCAACAGCCACACGATGGTGCGCGTTTGCCACGCCTGTCCGAGGTGTTGGCCATGGTGCGGGCCCGGGGCGATGGCCGCGTCCGACTGGCCATTGAGCTCAAGTCCTCCCCGCTGGAGCCAGTGCTGACACCCGCGCCAGAGCCATTCGCGGCCCAGTTGCTTCAGCAGTTGTCCGACCACGGTTTGCTCGCGCGTGCGGCCATCCTCTCGTTTGACTGGCGCACCTTGCAGGCCGTGCAGCGCCTGCATGCCGGCACCCCCACCGTGTACCTGACGGCACAGCTGCCAGGCCTGGACAACCTGATGTCGCGGAGCACCGAGGATTCGCCGTGGACCGCAAGCATCCGCTTTCGCGCGCACGGTTCCGTGCCGCGGATGATCGCGGCGGCCGGTGGCACACACTGGTCGAGCTTCTGGCGCGAGCTGGACGCGGTCCAAGTGCGCGAGGCCCACGCGCTCGGCCTCAAGGTGCTGGCCTGGACGGTCAACCGGCCCGAAGACATGCGCCAGCTGCTCGACATGGGGGTCGATGGTTTGGTGACCGACCGCCCGGACCTGGCGATGCCCGTCTGGCGGGAGCGCGGCCTGGTGTGGAGCTGAAGCCGCAAAAACCTGAAGTAGTTGCAAGCGCAACCAAATGCCGCTACAGTTCGACTCGCCCGATCGGCCGCACCGTGCCGACCACCCATCCAACGCCTGAAGGAGACTCCCATGCTGGTTCAACAAGTCCACCACGTGGCCTACCGCTGCAAAGACGCCAAGGAAACCGTCGAGTGGTACGAAAAGCACCTCGACATGAAATTTGTGCTGGCCATCGCCGAAAACGAAGTGCCGTCCACCAAGGCGCCCGACCCGTACATGCATGTGTTCCTGGACGCTGGCAACGGCAACATCCTGGCGTTTTTTGAACTGCCCAGCCAGCCGCCCATGGACCGCGACCACAACACGCCGACGTGGGTTCAACACCTGGCGCTGAAGGTCGATTCGGTGGACACGCTGCTGAGCACCAAGGCACGGCTGGAGGCCGCAGGCATCGAGGTGGTGGGGCCCACCAACCACACCATCTTCAAGAGCATTTACTTCTTCGATCCCAACGGCCACCGCCTGGAGCTCGCCGCTGACACCGCCACCCCCGAGATGATGAGCGCGCTCGACAAGGTCAAGCGCGAGATGCTGGAGGAGTGGAGCCGCACCAAGAAGGCGCCGGCCCATGCGGCCTGGATGCACGATGAATCGTTGGCGGTGCCACACTGAGGCGGGGGAATGAACTTGCTCAACGAAACCCACGATCCCGCGCTGCGCAGCTGGCTGGCGTCTGCCAACACCCATGGCTGCGATTTCCCGATCCAGAACCTGCCGTTTGCGGTGTTCCGCCGCCGTGGCAGCGCCGAGGCCTTTCGCGGCGGTGTGGCCATTGGTGACCAGATCGTCGATCTCGCTGCCCTGGCTCAATCGAAGCTGCTCAATGGCGCGGCCCAACAGGCGGCCCAGGCCGGCGCCGCGCCCAAGCTCAACGCGCTGATGGCCTTGGGCCCGGCCGCGTGGAGCGCGCTGCGCCTGGCCTTGTCGCGACTGTTGCGCGAAGGCTCGGCACAGCAGGCCACCGTCCAAGCCTGTCTGGTGCCCCAGGCCGAGGCCGAATTCGACGTCGCTGCCCAGGTGGGCGACTACACCGACTTCTACACCTCGGTGCACCACGCCACCAACATCGGCAAACAGTTCCGCCCCGACAACCCGCTGCTGCCCAACTACAAGTGGGTGCCCATCGGCTACCACGGCCGCGCGTCCAGCCTGGTCGTTTCCGGCCATGCCTTCCCCCGCCCCAAGGGGCAGGTCAAGGCGCCCGATGCCGAGGTGCCCACGCTCAAGCCCAGCCAGCGGCTGGACATCGAACTGGAGCTGGGGGTGTTCATCGGCACCGGCAACGCCTTGGGCGATGCCGTGCCCATCACCGAGGCCGAGAGCCACGTGTTCGGCATCTGCCTGCTCAACGACTGGTCGGCGCGTGACCTGCAAGGCTGGGAGTACCAGCCGCTCGGCCCCTTCCTGGCCAAGAACTTCGCCTCCACCCTCTCGCCCTGGGTGGTGACGCTGGAAGCGCTGGCACCCTACCGCGTGCCCTTCACCCGCCCGGCCGACGACCCGCAGCCGCTGCCCTACCTGGACAGCGAGGCCAACCGCGTCGGTGGCGCCTTCGACATCCAGTTGCAGGTGGGCTTGCAAACCAGCCGCATGCGCGAGGCCGGCGAGCAAGACGCGGCCATCAGCCGCACCAGCTACCGCCACGCCTACTGGACGCTGGCGCAAATGGTGACGCACCACACGGTCAACGGCTGCAACCTGCAGCCGGGCGATTTGTTGGGCACCGGCACCTTGTCGGGCCCCACGCTGGATCAGGCCGGCGCGCTCATCGAGCTGACCCAGGGTGGCAAAAACCCCGTGGCCTTGCCCAATGGCGAAACCCGCACCTTCCTGCTCGACGGCGATGCCGTGGTGCTGCGCGGCTGGTGCGAAAAGCCGGGCGCGGCGCGTGTGGGCTTTGGCGAATGCTGGGGCACGGTGCTGCCCGCCAAGTGATGCCGGTGTGATGCGGACACTGTTCGCATAATGGCGCCAGGGGCCCACGTTGGGCCCAGGGAAGCGTCAGATGAAAGAAGAACAGGCCAGACTGGTGTTGCTGGTCAAGGCGGTGGAGGCCGCTCAGCCTGGCGACGCCGTGCTGAGCGCCGCGCAGCGCGACGCCGCCGGCGCACAGGCACAGGCCGACAACGGGCGTTTGCCCTCCGATGCCCAACGCGCGGCCTGGACCGAGTCCTTCATGGTCCGCCGCGCGCAAGCCTTGTGGTCCCTGGCCGTGCGCGCGCAACCTCGGCTGGAACTGTTGCAAGGCGATGCCTGGCTG
>DASUIK010000226.1:0-12437 GCA_036279795.1 Burkholderiaceae bacterium
GAACACCGCCAGCGTGGGGATGCTGCGGATCTGCAGTTGCGCGGCGAGTTGCTGCGCCTCTTCGGTGTTGACCTTGACGAGGCGGAAGTGGGGTTCGAGCTCGCGCGCTGCGGCTTCGAACTGCGGCGCCATCATGCGGCACGGGCCGCACCAGGGCGCCCAGAAGTCCACCAGCACCGGCACATCGCTGCGCGACACGTGTTTGGCAAAACCCGCCTCATCCAAAGCCACCGGGTGTCCCGTGAACAGCGGCTGGTGGCATTTGCCGCAATCGGGCGCTTGCGCGCGCTGCGCCGCACCCACGCGGTTGGTGGTGTGGCAGTGGGGACAGACGATGTGCTGGGTGTCGGCGGCGCTCATGCAAGGTACTCCAAGGGGTCGCTTTTTCGCACGTGAGGCCATGCCCCAAGTTTTCAAGCCAGGCTCAGACGAGCTTGGCGATCAACGCGGCGACCATGCTCAGCAAAACCGTGCTGGCGATCGGCAAAAACATCTCGCGCCCAAAGAGCTTGAAGCGGAAATCACCCGGCAGTCGACCCAGGCCGAAACGCTCCAGCCAGCGCGACAAGCCGTTGACCAGCAACAAGGCCAGGAAGATGACGATGAGCCAGCGGATCATCAGAGCGTGTGGGTGCGGTCGCCCTGGGCAAAGCCCAAGGGCTCCCAGCCGCCGGCGCTGGCCTCGGGCGCAAAGGCCAGCACCTTGAATAGCTCGCCCATCTCGTGTTCGTGCAGCAGCTTCATGGCCTGGGCGCGTTCGGCCACCGAAGCGGCCGAAGCCAGGTCCACCAGGCCACAGTTGATGAGAAAACGGGCCTGCGTGGCATAACCCAGCACTTGTTGGCCCGCGGTCTGCGCGGCCAGTGCGATACCGGTGAAATTGACGTGGGCGGTGATGTCTTTGGCCCCCACCGCCACCAGCGGGTCGCCGTCGGCGCGGTGGCCTTGGTGGCACATCAACGTGCCCATGTGGCGCTGGGGGTGGTAGTACTCACTCTCAGGGAAACCGTAGTCAATGAAAAAGGCCGCGCCGCGCGCCAGGCGCCCGGCCAGGCTCTTGACGAAGGCTTCTGCCTGCGGGTGGATTTCGGTGAGGTAGTCGTGCGGCCCCTCGGGTTCCACCGGCGGGCGCAAGGTGGTGGGGCGGTCGGCCCAGGCCCAGGCATCGCCTTCGGCCACCACACCGCGCTCGAACCACACGCCACCCACGCGGTGCAGCAGTTGCACCGGCATGGCGTCCAGCACCTCGTTGCCCACCACCACGCCGTCCAAACGCGCGGGCCAAGTGTCGGCCCAGGTCACGCGCCCGGCATGGGCCTGCAGCGTCTCGCGCTGGCGCTCGCGCAAACTGCCCGACAACTCGACGATGTGGTAGCGCACCGACTCGAAACGCTCGTCGGCCGTCAGCGCATCCAGCACCTGGCGCGCCAGTGCGCCGGTGCCCGCGCCGAACTCCCACACGTCCAGCGTGTCGGTGGCCAACAGTGCCTGCGCCACCTGCACGGCCAGCGCGCGGCCGAACAAGGGCGACAACTCGGGCGCGGTCACGAAATCGCTGCCCGAGGCCGGCATGGCGCCGAACTTGGGCAGGCCGCCGGCGTAATAACCACCCTCAGGCGCGTACAAGGCCAGGGCCATGAAGCGGTCGAAGGGCAACCAACCGCCAGCCTCGGCCAGGGCGCGTTGCAGGGCCGCCTGCAGCGGGTCGGACACGGTGATGGTCGTTGGCATGCCCCAGATTATCAGGGGCCAAAGAGGACGCGCGACAATCACGGCCTGGCGGGCCTTCGCTCGCCCCATCCACTCACACACATGACCCAACGTGTCCTCGTCACCGGCGGCGCCCACCGGCTGGGCGCCCTGATCTGCACCCAGTTTGCCCAGGCCGGCTGGGAGGTGTGGTGCCACCACGCGCGCTCGGCCGACGCGGCCCATGCGCTGCGCGACCGGCTCAACGCCCAGGGCCTGCAAGTGCACACCATCGCCGCCGACCTCGCCATCGAGGCCGAACGTGGCCGCCTGGTGCAGGACATCGTGGAAGGCGCCGGCCCGCTGCACTGCGTGGTCAACAACGCCTCGCTGTTCGAGCCCGACACCGGCCTGGATTTCGAGCCGGCGCTGGCGCGCTCGCAGCTAGAGGTGAACCTGATCGCGCCCCTGACCCTGGCCCGCGACCTGGCCCGGCAGATGGCCGCCCAGCCGGCGCCGGAAGACGCCTGCGTGATCCACGTGCTCGACCAGAAAGTCTTCAACCTCAATCCCGACTACTTTTCGTATTCGATCAGCAAGCTCGCGCTGGAACGCGCCGTGGCCTTGCAGGCCCAGGCGCTGGCGCCACGCGTGCGCGTGTGTGGTGTGGCGCCCGGCCTGATGTTCCTGAGCGGCCCACAAGCCCCGGAGAATTTCGAGCGCGCCAGCCGCGTCAACCTGCTGCGCCGCCCGATTGACCCGGCCGACGTGGCCCGCACCTGCCTGTTCTTGGCGCAAACGCCCTCCATCACCGGGAGCACGGTGAGCGTGGACAACGGCCAGCACCTGGTGCCGCTGGAGCGCGACGTGATGTTTGTGGTCGATGAACTGATGAAAGCCCCGCAATGAAAAGCCCTCGCCTGGACGATCTGGCGCTGAGCTGCCGCAAGCTCTTTTTGCGCCGGCTGGAAGTGTTGGCCCATATCGGCGCCCACGACTTTGAAAAAGGCGTGAAGCAGCGCCTGTGGATCGATGTGGAGCTGTACGTGCCCTACGCCCATTCCACGCCCACACAAGACCGCCTGCACGAGGTGGTGGATTACGACTACGTGCGCGAGATCGTGGCCCAACGCATCGCCCAGGGGCATGTGGAGCTGCAGGAAACCCTGTGCGACGACCTGGCCGAACGCCTGCTGGCCCACCCGGGCGTGCGCGCGCTGCGCCTGTCCACCTGCAAACCCGACGTCTACCCCGACACCCAGGCCGTGGGGGTGGAGATTGTGCGCATCAAGCCCGAGCCGGAACCCGCCCCATGAACACCCCCGCCACCCCCACCCGCACCGGCCAGCAGATCCTCACGCTGACCGGCCTGCGCTTCGACGCCAACCTGGGCATCCTGGACTTTGAAAAAACCAGCCCCCAGCCGATCCAGGTGGACGCCGAACTCAACCAGGGCCCACAGCCCTTGCTGCCCCACGACGACGACATCAGCCACGTGCTCGACTACCGCAAGGTGCGCCAGATCATCATCGACGAGTGCACCGCCGAACACGTCAACCTGCTGGAAAGCCTGATCGGCAAGCTGACCCAACGCCTCATGGGCCTGCCCGGCGTGCTGGGCGTGCGGGTGCGCATCGCCAAGCTGGAGATTTTTGAGGACTGCGAGGTCGCGATCCGCATGGAAAGTGGGCAGTGGTGAGGCGGGCGTGTGCCGACCTCAATTGCTGGCGACCTGCTTGCCCATGCTGTTGATCTTGCCGACCCGGGTACCTGCGTCGGTCTTCGGCGCACCAAAGAATTCGTTGTTCAGCCGGTAGAAATACCAACAGTTGTTGGTGCTGTTGTTCCAGGCCGTAAACCGCTTGGGCGTGCACACCTTGCCGTCGTCCTCCACCGCCCAGGTGCCCGCGGCAGGTGAATCGCTGCGGCTTGCGTAGTGGTGCCCCGTGCCCGTGATTTTTCCGTCCACAGAGAAGAACAACTCCTCTTCACCCTGCTGATTGGGCCACTTGGATTGAATTCGCATGGGCATCATCTCCAGAAAGTCTGCTTTCGAGACCAACTGCCCACCTTTTTCCAGCACCTCACCCACCGTGCTCTGGGCCTGCGCTGTTTCCACCCCACCGAGCACACAAATAACGGACATCACCGCTGTCAACCGCCCCATATGTCACCTCTTTGGTGTTGTTGAAAAAATCGTTTATCGCGAGCAACAGGACTGCCAGGCTGTCCCTTACGGCGCGCCGAGTGACTGTGCAACACCCGCCATGAAAGCACCCCGCTCCCGTTGCGCAGCTTGCACGCTGGCGCTCGGCCACACCGCGGTGTGCACCACCACCACCCCCGTCGAGGGCACGATGCCAATGTATTGGCCATACACACCGATCATCGCAATGCCCCGGCCGCCCGTGCGGCCCAGCCAGAACTGGTAGCCATACGCCGTATTGGGTCCGATGTCATTGAGGCGAAAGCCAGGCGGCTGGCGTTCGTGATCGGTGGCATCCAGCAAATAGTCCTTGGGCACGATCTGTTTGCCATCGCGCTCGCCATCACGCGCAACAAGCATGCCTAACCTGGCGTAGTCCCGCGCGGTGGCATTGAAGCCGCCACCGCAGTACTCCAGGCCTTGCCAACCCACCAGCCACGACGCATCGGCCCCGGCCCCCAGCGGCTTCCACAGCCACTCTTCGGTGATCTCGGCAATGGTCTTGCCAGTGGCCCCCTTGAGCACATGGCACAACACCTGTGTGTCGCCGGTGGAATAGTTGAATTTCTGACCAGGCGGGTTGACTTGCCGGCGGCCAGCGGTCAATTCGGTCGTGGGGTTGCCACCGCGGTGCACACGGAACAACGCCCCCCACAAGCCCGACACGTCATCTCGTCCGCCATGGTTTTCGGCCCATTGGGCCCCCGACGCCATGCGCAGCAGGTGGCGGATGGACACCGGGCCATACACGCTGTCCTTGAGTTCAGGTGCGTAGGTCTGGGCGGTGTCATCGAGGGACTTGATCAAGCCTCGCTCCAACGCCTGCCCCACCAGCAACCCGGTCACGCTTTTGGCCATGGAGAACGACATGAGCTTGTCCTCCGCGGTGCGCCCATATTGGTAGCGCTCGACCAACAACTGTCCGTTCTTGACGATCAACAAGCTGGTGACGCGCTGCCGATCAAGATAGTCGTCCAGCGTGAGGGTCTTGCCCTCGTACTGGTAAGTGATTTTGGGCACCTCGGTCGCCTGCGGCAAGGCCCAGGTAGGACCCTCCTTGGCCACGACCCGAGTGGTGAACAGGCGGTCTGCGGCCGAAAAACTGCCCACCATGTACTTGTTTTCAAACATGGACTGGACCGTGCCCGCCGGGTAGCCACTGGCGCGCCCGAGGGCATCTTCCTCAGGTGCCGCCAGGGCTGCGCCAGCCACCACACTAGCTGCCATCCAAACTGTCACCCGCCTGTTGCCCATCGTTTTCTCCTGAAAAATCTACGCTTGCGTCGCCTCTCATGCCACCTGTTGGATGTTGGGGCGGCCGGCCACCACCTCAAAACTGGCCGAGGTCTTGACCACGTTGCTCGCCAAATCCACATGCCTCACATGCACGGTCAGTTTTTGAAGGGTCACGGTCGCCAGCAGATAGCCGCGCTGATGTCGGTCGGCGTAGAGGCAGTGCGGGGCCAAGGCCTTCATTTCAGCGGCTGTGAAGCGTCCGAACGACGGTGTGGTGATACTGGTGGCACAGAACTCCGGCGCAACGACGGGGCTGCCCACATCGTCCACGTCGCGGTGCACATGGGTGACCCAGTTCTGGTGGATGTCACCACCCAAGATCACCGGATTGGCGGTCTGGTGGTTCGCCAGCGCCGCGATCAATCGCGCTCGGGCTTCGGGGTAGCCGTCCCAGTTGTCATGGTTCTGCTTGCCCCCCAACATGGGAATGACGAACTTCGAAAACACCGACGGTTGGCAAATGAAATTCCACCTGACGTGCGAAGGCTGGTGGACCGCGTTGGCTCGGAACTGCTGCTCCAGCCACGCAGACTGTTCGCCGCCAAGCATCTGCCGCTGGGGCGAGCCCAGGCCGTCGCAGCCTTTGGGATCGAACAACCCCGACACACCACAACCGACCTGCACCGATCGGTATTGCCGGGTGTCGAGCATGTGAAAGTTGGCCAGCTGTCCCCAGCGGTAGGTGCCATGAATCTGCAGCGGCTTGCTGTTGTCCAGCAGGCCCTTCACACCGCCCACCAGCGCCCGCATGGAGAAAGGCATGTGTTCGTACCACGTGCGGTAGCCCATCTCCATTCGGCGGGCGACCTTGCCCCCCTCGCCCTGCTGGCGCACGGGCTCGCCTGCGTAGTCGTTCAGAACCTCATGGTCATCCCAGATGATGAGCCAGGGACACCACGCATGCATGCGCTGCAGGGCCGGGTCGGACTTGGCCAATTCATACAGCTCGCGGTAGTCGGCGATCTTGTTGGCCGGGTTGAGCCAAGACCCGCGGTTCTCGTTTTGAGTGGCCCCCATCTCGTAGATGTAATCGCCCAGGAACACCACCAGATCGGGAGCATCGGCCAACATGTGGTCGTAGGCGACGAAGCTGCCCGAGTGGTAACGCTGACACGACGCAAATGCCACCTTGAGCGGCGTCACGTCATCGCCGGGCGCGGGCAGGGTTCGGGTGCGCCCCACAGGGCTGATCGCCTCCCCACTTCGAAATCGGTACCAGAACACCCGGTTGGCCGGCAGACCCTCGGCGTCCACGTGCACGCTGTGAGACAACTCCGGCAAGGCCACGGCTTCCCCGCGCTGGATCACCCGTTCGAAGCGTTCGTCCTCCGCCAGCTCCCATGCCACCGCCACGGGTTGATCTTTCCAAGGATTGCGAACAGGGTTGGCGGCCAGCAAGCGGGTCCACAACACCACCGAGGTGGCAGAGGGTTGGCCACTGGCGACCCCCAGTTTGAATGGATCGGCTTCGAAGGTCACGGTGCGCGCCGTGGCCCAAGCAGGCCAGGAGGCGACAACAGCCTGAGTGGCTGCGAGCTGCAACCAAGCACGTCTGGGCAATCCAGTGAAACGATCGGTCATGGTCGGTGTTGGGGTGCGTTCGACACATTATTTAAAGAAGTATCTCGAAAATGCATGGGGTTTGTCATCACCCATGACGGAAGCAGCCGCGAGACTGCCCAAATAGCAGGCACATCCCGCCAAGCCTTTGGCCACGCGGCCTGCGCGACTTGTCCGAGTACTTGTCCACAGCTTTGGCCACGGACCAGCGGGACAACTTTCAGGTCTGGCGCGCGGCCCACTTGCCGGCCTCGGCCAGCAGGTGGGCATGGAACACCCGGGCGATGGGTGACAGGCGTTTGGCCTTGGGATGCACCAGATGCCATTGCGAAGGAATGGGCAGGCCTTGCACCGGCAACACACACAGGTCGCGTCGGGCGCTGTCCGCGCGCAGAGCGTGCAAGGAGATCACGGCCACCCCGAGGCGGGCAGCCACCGCCTCCTTGATGGCCTCGTTGCTGCCCAACGCCAGCCGCAGCCGGGGTTCAAAACCTTGGGCGGCGAGGAAGCGATCGGTGGCCAGGCGCGTGCCCGAACCGGCCTCGCGCAAAAGAAAACGTTCGCCCGCGAGCGCGTTGAGCGTCAGGCGCTTGCGGGTGGCCAGCGGGTGGCCCGCCGACGCGATCACCACCAGCGGGTTGGACAGGAACACCCGGTCTTCCAGCTCCATGTCGGCCGGTGGCATGGACATGACGTAAAGGTCGTCGGCGTTGTCGCGCAGGCGCTGTACCACGCCGTCCCGGTTGAGCACCTCCAGCGACAAGTCGATTTGCGGATGGCGGGTGCAGAAATCACCCAACAAACCGGGGATGAAGTACTGCGCGGTGCTCACCACCGCCACCCGCAGGCGACCACGCGTGAGCCCTTGCAGGCCGGCCACGGTCTGCTCAAAGTCCTCCCACCGATCGACGATGCCCCGCGCCGTGGCAGCCAACTGATGACCGGCTTCGGTCAAGTGCACCTGGCGGCCGATCACCTCGTACAACGGCAGACCCACCGCCTCGCTGACCTCGCGCAACTGCATGGACGCGGTCGGCTGGGTCACGTGCATGGCACGCGCGGCCGCGCTGACGCTGCCTGTTTCTGCCAAGGCCAGAAACAGCCGCAGCTGGCGGAAAGTCACATTCATATATTTTTATCTATATATATGTTTTCAAGAATCGATTTTACTCAATGACCTGATGTGCTTACAGTGCGGCCCCACCATGCACATCTTCACCGACCCCGCCCTGCTGTTTTTTGTCTTCGGCGTTTTTGCCGGCCTGTTGAAATCCAACCTCGAAATCCCACCCGCCATCTCACGTTTTCTATCGCTCTACCTGCTCATGGCCTTGGGGCTTAAAGGCGGTTTTGCGCTGGCACAAACCGGCCTGACCGCCCAAGTGGCCACGGGTCTGGGGCTGGCGGTGCTGCTGGCGGTGGTGGTGCCCCTGCTGGGCTACACCATGCTGCGCCGGGTGGTGGGCCCGTTCGATGCGGCGGCGGTGGCAGCCACCTACGGCTCGGTGAGTGCCGTGACCTTCATCACCGCCAACGCCCACCTGGACGGCCAAGGCATCGCCCACGGTGGCCACATGGCGGCGGCCATGGCGCTGATGGAGTCGCCAGCCATCATCCTGGCCGTCTTGCTGGCCAACGTGCTGCGGCGCCAGGCCAATGCCTCCCAGCACGTGAGCGGTGGCACGCTGACTTTGGGCGGCCCACCTGCCACCGGGGTGGGCTGGCCCAAGGTGCTGCACGAATCCTTCACCGACGGTGCACAACTCCTGCTGCTGGGCGCCATGGCCGTGGGCTGGCTCAGTGGCGAGAGCGGCCGCGAGGCCATGCAGCCCTTCTCGGGCGATTTGTTCAAGGGCATGCTGGCCTTCTTCCTGCTCGACATGGGGCTGAACACCGCGCGCCAGCTGCCCGGCCTGCGGGGCCAGTCGCCGTGGCTGCTGGCCTACGCGGTGCTCGCGCCACTCGTGCACAGCATGTTGGCCTTGGGCCTGGCGGCCGTGGCGGACTTGCCGGCGGGCGACGGCGCCCTGCTCATGGTGCTGGCTGCCAGCGCGTCCTACATCGCGGTGCCGGCGGTGGTGCGGCACGCCATCCCCGAGGCCAACCCATCGCTTTACGTCGGCCTGTCCCTGGGTGTGACCTTCCCGCTCAACATCCTGTTGGGCATCCCGCTCTACACCCAACTGGCGCAGGCCACGCTGGGCTGAGACAATACGGGGCTGCCGACCCGCATTGACTCCGCCCATGACGACGACCTCCACCTGGACCGCCCCCGCGACCAACGCCCCCGACACCAGCCCGCCGAAGGCGCTCAAGCTCGAACGCGAAGACCACAAGCTCGAAAAGCGCCTGTGCCGCGAGGTGGGCCGCGCCATCGTCGACTACAACATGATCGAGGACGGCGACAAGGTCATGGTCTGTGTGTCGGGCGGCAAGGACAGCTATGGCATGCTGGACATCCTGCTCAAGCTGCAGGCGCGTGCCCCCGTCAAGTTCGAGTTGATCGCCGTCAACCTCGACCAAAAGCAGCCGGGCTTTCCCGACCACATCCTGCCCGAGTACCTGGGCAAGCTGGGGGTACCCTTCCACATCGAGACGCAGGACACCTACTCCATCGTCAAAAAGGTCATCCCCGAGGGCAAGACCATGTGCAGCCTGTGCAGCCGGCTGCGCCGGGGCATCCTGTACCGCGTGGCCAACGAGCTGGGCGCCACCAAGATTGCCCTGGGCCACCACCGCGACGACATGCTGCAGACCCTTCTGCTCAACATGTTCTTCGGCGCCAAGCTCAAGGGCATGCCGCCCAAACTGGTGAGCGACAACGGCGAGCACGTGGTCATCCGCCCCATGGCCTACGTGGCCGAAAAAGACCTCACGCGCTGGGCCCAGGTGCGCGAGTTCCCCATCATCCCCTGCACACTCTGCGGCAGCCAGGAAAACCTGCAACGCAAGCAGGTCGGCAACATGCTGCGCGAGTGGGAGAAGAAATTCCCCGGCCGGGTGGAGAACATGGCCACGGCGCTGCAGAACGTGGTGCCCAGCCACCTGATGGACCGGGGCCTGCACGACTTTGCCAGCCTCAAGGCCACGGGTGTGCCCGACGAAGACGGCGACAAAGCCTTTGATGACGAGCCGCTGCCCACCGCGCCCAGCCTGCCCGAAAAGCAAGTCATCTCGCTGGTGCAGGAGGCCTGAAGCCATGCGGCGCCTGATGTTGTCCCTGCTGCTGGCGGCCTCGGTGGTGCTCACGGGCTGCGCCAGTGTGATGCTGGTGGACAACCAGGTGCAAAGTTTTCCGCAGTGGCCCGCAGGCGCACCTCAAAAGGGCGAGCGTTTTGCCTTTGACCGACTGCCCTCGCAGCGCGGTGAAACACCCAGCCCGCTGCAAGACGGCCTGGAGCTGGCGGTGCGTGACGCGCTGGTGGCATGGGGTCTGCAACTGCCCAGTGGCAGCGAAGGCGTGCGCTGGCTGGTGCAGGTGAGTGCCGGTGGCCAGCGCCTGCCACGAGCGCCCTGGGAGAACCCATGGGAACGCCCCAACTGGAGCATCTCGGGCGGCATCGGAGGGCGCCACGGCGGGATTGCACTGGGCTTCCCGCTGATGATGTCCGAAAACCCCTACTTCCTGCGCGAGATCACCGTGGTGGTGCGCGAAGCCGCCAGCGGACGCGTGGTCTACGAGACGCGCGCCAAACACGACGGCCGCTGGCCCGACAGCCGCGCGCTGTGGGGCGCCATGGTGTCGGCCGCGCTGCGCGACTTCCCGCAACCGCCGGCCGGGGCGCGGCAGGTCAACATCGAAATCCCGCGCTGACGCGGCGTCAGACGCTGGCCGCAGCCTCGCGCACGGCCTCGACAAAGGCTGTACGCGCGGCGTTGGCCTGGGTGTCACGCCAGATGCAGTAGGCGTGGGACTCGGCGGCGGCGTCCGGCAGCTTGTCCACCAAAGGCACAAACACCGCGCCCTCCAATTGCGAGCGCTTGAGCGAGGCGGGCACCAGCGCCACCCCCAGCCCCTGCGACACCAGCGACACCACACTGAGCCAGTGGCGCACCTCGTGCCGCACCTCGGGATGGAAACCGGCGGCCGCGCACACCGCCAGGATGCGCTCGTGGTAGTCGGGCGACACGCTGCGCGCGAACAGCACAAACGGCTCGTCCTGCAGCGTGGCCAGGTCGATTCGGCGCTTGCGCGACAGCGGGTGATCACTGGGCAGGCAACACACAAAGGGCTCGCGCGCATACAACAACTGCGACACCCCGCTGGGCAGGCGGGTGTTGTGCACAAAGCCCACGTCCAACTGTCCGTGGGCCAGTTCGATCAGTTGGTCCTGTGAGTTCAGTTCACGCAACACCAGCCGCAAGCGCGGGTGCTCGGTTTGAAAACGCCGCAGCAACTGCGGCAAGCCCCGGTACAACATGGCGCCCACAAACCCCAGCTGCAAGCGCCCTTCCATACCGCGCCCCACATCGCGTGCATGGCGTGCGGCCTCCTGGGCCTGTTCCAGCAGCGCGCGCGCGCGGGGTACCAGGGCTTCGCCCGCAGGCGTCAGCCGCACACCCCGGCTGTTGCGATCGAACAGCTGCGCGCCCACCGAGCTTTCGAGCTGCTGGATGTTGAGCGACAGCGGTGGCTGCGAGATGGCCAGCCGCTGGGCCGCACGGCCAAAGTGCAGCTCCTCGGCCAGTACCAGGAAGTAACGCAGGTGGCGGAATTCCATGAATACACATCCTGTATGGATCAAGCCATATTCAATATTGGACAAGTATTGTTGACCGCACGACCATTGGCTGCAAGGAGACAAACCCCATGCGTTCACCGGTTACTGCACCCACCGAGGCGAGCCACAAACACCCCGTGCCCGACGCCCACGGCACCAACCTCTACAGCACCGACCCCCAACTGGCCGCCTTGCTCTCGGTCTACCTGCCGCCCGATCTGCTGGCCCACCTGCAGCCCCACCTGCACGAGCTGGGCGCACTGGCCGGCGGCCACCTGGACGACCTGGCCGGCACCGCCGACAAACACCCACCCGAGCTGGAACACCGCACCCGCACCGGCATCGACGCGCAGCGCGTGGTCAAGCACCCGGCTTACATCGAAATGGAACGCCTGGCCTTCGCCCGTTTTGGCCTGGCCGCCATTTCGCACCGGCAGGACGTGCTGGGCTGGCAGGGCCAGATGCCGGCCTTGGTCAAATACGCGCTGACCTACCTTTTTGTGCAAGCCGAATTCGGCCTGATGTGCCCGGTCTCCATGACCGACTCCCTCACCCGCACGCTCAAGAAGTTTGGCGCACCCGAGCTGGTGCAGCGCCACCTGCCGGCACTGACCAGCCTGGACCTGGACAGCCTGGCCCAAGGAGCGATGTTCATGACCGAGCAGGGTGCGGGCTCCGACATCGCGGCCACCGCCACCCTGGCCCGGCCCGACCCCGAGGTGCCGGGCGCCTGGTTGCTGAGTGGCGACAAGTGGTTCTGCTCCAACCCCGACGCCGCGCTGGCCATGGTGCTGGCGCGTGTCGAGGGCGACCCGGCCGGCATGAAGGGTGTGTCGCTGTTCCTGCTGCCGCGCGATCTGGCCGAGGGCACCCACAACCGCTACCGCATCATCCGCCTCAAGGACAAGCTGGGCACACGCTCCATGGCCAGCGGCGAAATCCGCCTGGAAGGCGCGCGCGCCTGG
>DASUIK010000227.1:0-5232 GCA_036279795.1 Burkholderiaceae bacterium
AGCAAGCTGGCCAGCCCCAACGCGATGGTGCCACCTGTGATCCGCGCCACCACCTTTGCCCAAGTACCCATGAAATCGTCCTCCCTGCATTCTTTGTTGTCTGTCTCGGGTTTTCCCTGAGCAGTGGTGCGAAGCTTAAAAGAGGAGTCCGTCAATTTAAAGATTGGGAGTCTCAATAATTGTCAATTCAGGCCGAGCGGCACAATCCCCGCATGTGGATCGATACCCATTGCCACCTGGATGCGCCCGAGTTCGGCCACGACGCCGTGGCCGAGCGCGACCAGGCCCGATCAAGAGGTGTTGACTGGTGTGTGTATCCGGCGGTAGTGGCTGCTCACTTTGAGGGCGTCCGGGCGCTGGCCCATACCACCGGGGACGCGTACGCGCTGGGGCTTCACCCGCTCTACGTCTCCCAGGCCACCGATGAGGATTTGACACAGTTGGACCTGGCGCTGACTCGTTGGCGTGACGATCCACGCTTGGTGGCGGTCGGTGAAATCGGCCTGGATTTTTTTGTGCCTGCGCTGTGCACGCCCGACATGCGCGACCGCCAGACCCACTTTTACCGCGAGCAACTGCGCATCGCGCGCCGCCACGGCTTGCCGGTCATCCTGCACGTGCGGCGCTCGGCCGACCAGTTGCTCAAATACCTGCGGCAGACCGTGGTGTCGGGTGGCATCGCACACGCGTTCAATGGCAGCGATGTGCAGGCCCGGGCCTTCACTGCGCTGGGCTTCAAGCTGGGCTTTGGCGGGACGCTCACGTTCGACGCCGCCCGCCAGTTGCGCCGCCTCGCCACCACCTTGCCGTTGGACGCCCTGGTGCTGGAAACCGATGCGCCCGACATCCCGCCCCAGTGGCTCTACACCCCGGCGGCGGCGCGTGCAGCAGGTACATCACAAGGGCGCAACAGTCCGGCCGAATTGCCACGCATCGGTGCTGTGTTGGCCTACCTGCGCGGCATGGCGCCCGACGCCTTGGCCCGTGCCACCAGCGCCAACGCCTGCCAGGCCCTGCCCCGGCTGGCCGCGTTGACCCAGGAGGCCTGCTGACATGTTGCAAGGTCTGCCCCCGGTGCTCAGTGAGGACACCCGGCTGCTCGTGCTGGGCAGTTTTCCTGGCCGCGCCTCACTCGAAACACAACGCTACTACGGCCATGCCCAAAACCATTTCTGGAAGATACTTGCCGCCATCTGGCAACTGCCCCTGACCGACATGCCTTACCCCGAACGAATCGACCATTTGCAACAACGCGGGCTGGGCCTGTGGGATGTGTACGCCGCCTGCGAGCGCGAAGGCAGCCTGGACAGCGCCATTCGCAACGCCCAGCCCAACGACCTGGGCACCCTGCGCACCCGGTGCCCGCAACTGCAAGCCGTTGCGCACAACGGCGGCGAAAGCTTCCGCCACGCGCGGCACACCCAGGCCCTGGGTGTGCCGGTGTACCGCCTGCCCTCCACCAGCCCGGCCAACGCCAGTTGGAGCTTCGAGCGCAAGCTGGCGGCCTGGTCCGATGTTTTGAACCGTTTTGGGGTGGGGGCGTGATGGCGACGATGGACTTGCCTGAGGTCAACTTCTCCGAATTTGGGGAGGTGCGCTACCTGCACCTGGGCACCGAGTGGGTGCAAGGCAGCATGCTGATCGATGCGCCTTTCGACATCGAGCTCGACTACGTGCAGCGCATGGAGGCCTGGCTGCTGTTTGTCGATCCCGACAGCGTGGGCAAGCGCCACGCCATGCAACTGGGCCTGGGCGCGGCAGCACTGACCAAGTTCAGCTTCAAGAAGCTGCGCATGAAAACCACCGCCATTGAACTCAACCCGCAGGTGCTGGCCGTGTGCCGCCAGTGGTTCAAGCTGCCCCCGGACAGCGCCCGCCTGCAGGTTCGCCTGGCCGATGCGGGCAAGGAGATCTTGCGCGACGAGCACCAGAGCACCGTGGACGCGTTGCAGGTGGACCTGTACGACCACGAGGCCGCCGCGCCGGTGTTGGACGATGAGGACTTCTACCGCCACTGCCGCCAGTTGCTCACCGACGAAGGCGCGATGACGGTCAACCTGTTCGGCCGCGACACCAGCTACGAGCGCTCGCTGGAGCGCATTTGCGCCGCCTTTGGGCGCGATGCGGTGTGGGCCTTCAAACCCACGCGCGAAGGCAACACCGTGGTGCTGGCCCTGCGCACGCCACAGCAGCCCACGCGTATGGAACTGCTGGCGCGGGCCGAGGCCATCCAGGCCCGCTGGGGCTTGCCGGCGGTCAAGTGGCTCAAGCTGTTCAAGCCGGTGGCCTGACCGCCCGCCGCGCCAATCCACCATGATCAAGAACCGCCGCGACTTCTGGGCCGGGCTGCTGTTTGTGCTGCTGGGCGTGGGCTACGCCTGGGCGGCCAGCCTGCACGACATCGGCTGGACCACCGACATGGGCCCGGGTTTTTTCCCGCTGGTGCTGGCGGCGCTGCTCACGCTGCTGGGGGCCTCCTTGGTGTTCAAGTCCCTCACGCTGGAGGCAGACGGTGGCGGCCCACTGGGGCCCATGGCGTGGCGGCCCTTGTTGGGTGTGATGCTGGTGCTGGGGGCGTTGGGTGCCTGGTCGTGGTGGACGACCTGAGCCGGGCGCAGGAACAGCGATGAACTTCGAATTTTTGGACGCTTTGCTGCTGGGTCTGGACGCGGCCTGGCAAGCGCCCCACCTGGGGTTGCTGCTGGCCGGTTGTCTGATCGGGCTGGTGGTGGGCGCCTTGCCGGGCCTGGGGCCTGCCAGCGCCATGGCCTTGTTGTTGCCGTTCACGGTGCATGTCTCCCCACTGGGCGCGCTGGTGCTGATGGCCGCCATCTACTACGGTGCCCAGTACAGCGGCGCGGCCACCGCCATCTGGACCAACGTCCCCGGCGAATCTTCGGCCGCCATGACCTGCAACGACGGTCACCCCATGGCCCTGGCGGGGCGGGGGCAGCAGGCGCAGTGGCTGGCGCTGGGGGCCTCCTTTGTGGCCGGCACGCTGGGCGTGGGCATGCTGGCCATCGCCTCGCCGCTGCTGGTGGTCTGGAGCTACCACTTTGGCCCGGTGGAATACGTGGCCCTGCTGGTGGTGGGTTTGCTGGGCGCGGCGGTGCTGGCCTCGGGCGGCATGGTGCGCGCATTGGCCATGGTGTTGCTGGGCATGCTGCTGGGCCTGTCGGGCACCGACGGCCACACCGGCGAGACCCGGTTCGTGGGGGACTGGCCGCAGTGGCGCGACGGTTTTGGTTTTGGTGCGCTGGCCCTGGGCCTGTTGGCGGTGGCGCCCTTGATCACCCACCTGCACCAGACGGTGTCGGACCCGGAGGTGCCCCAGGCTTCCGAGCCCGACACCTGGCCCACCCGTGCTGACTGGCGCGCCGTGCTGCCCGCGCTGTGGCGCGGCTCGGCCTTGGGGCTGATGCTGGGGGTGTTCCCCGGCGGCGGGGCTTTGTTGTCGTCCTGGGTGGCTTATGCCTTGGAGCGTGTGGTGTCGTCTGGCGCACAGCCTGCGTTGGGGCAGGGCCAGCCGCGTGGTGTGGTGGCCCCGGAGGCGGCCAGCAGCGCCGGTGCACAATCCGCTTTTCTGCCCACGCTGGCCCTGGGCTTGCCGGCCAACGCGGTGATGGCGGTGGTGTTGGGCGTGCTGGTGCAACACCACATCGAGCCGGGACCGCAGCTCATGGGCGTGCAGCCGGAGCTGTTCTGGGGGCTGATCGTGTCCATGGGCCTGGGCAACCTGTTGCTGTTGGCCTTGTCGGTGGTGATGCTGCCGGTGTGGCGCCCGCTGCTGCAGCTGCCCCACAAACACGGCCTGCCAGCGGTGCTGTTGCTGGTGGGCATGGTGTTGTTCGCGCGCGAACAAGGCGCCTGGGCGGTGTGGACGGCGGCGGGTTTTGGCCTGCTGGGCCACCTGCTGCACCGCCTGCGCTGTGAGCCGTCGCTGCTGGTGCTGGGTTTTGTCCTGGGCCCTTGGATTGAGGCCCACCTGCGCCGTGCCTTGCTGCTGGCGCGGGGCGACTGGAGCGTGTTCGTCACCCGCCCGGTGTCGGCCGTGCTGTTGGGCGTGGCGGTGCTGTTGCTGCTCGTGGTCGTGTTGCCGCGCAGGCGCTGATGCTGACGCCGCTCAAACGGCTTTGCATTCAAGCGTAAAACGAGGCGGGACGCCGAAGACAGTGCTGTGGCACGGCGAGGCGAACCAACGAAGTTATACGTTTGAAGGCGAAGCCGTATCAGACCCGGTGCGCCACCGTGGTCATGACCTTGGCGGCGGCTTTCATGGCCATCTTCACCGGGAAGGGCAGTTCCACCGCACCTGCCTGTTGGGCCTCGCGGGCGTGGCGCACTTCGTCGTCCTTCATCTGCGCCACGATGGCGCGCGAGGCGTGGTCTTGCGGCGGCAGGCGGTCCATGTGGCTGGCCAGGTGGGCCTCCACCTGTCGCTCGGTTTCCACCACAAAACCCAGACTCACGCGTTCGCCCAGGCGGCCCGCGAGCAGGCCGATGCCAAAGGCGCCGGCAAACCACAGCGGGTTGAGCAGCGAGGTGTGGGTGCCCAGTTCGTCGATGCGCGACTTGGTCCAGGCCAGGTGGTCGGTTTCGTCCTGACCGGCGGCTTCGAAGTGGCGTGCCAGGCGTTCGTTGGCGGCGGCGTCGCCCGGCGCCAGCCGCGCGGCCAGGGCCTGCGCGGTGTAGAGCGCCTGGGCGCATACCTCGCCAACGTGGTTGACGCGCATCAGCGCGCCGGCCAGCGCCTTGTCATCCCCTTGCAGTTCCACCCCGCCCGCCTCGGGCACGGTAGGGCAGGGGCGGGCCGCGCGGTGCGGGGCGAACAAGGTGCGCAGGGCCGAATCGGCGGCGGTGAGGCCGGCATCAACGAGGTTCATTCGAGGGCTCCGTGGGGTCGGGGGCGTGGCGCAGCAGCTTCTTGCGCACCACGTGGATGTGCTGGCGCAAAGTGTAAAGCTCGTCGGTGTAGGCCAGCGGCAAGGTGATTTTTTCGGCCCGCTGTTCCAGCGCGTCGAGCTCGTCCACCAGCGCCTGCGCCTGTGTGGGTTCGCGTTCGGCCCGCTCCTCGATGTCGCGCAACTCGGCGTACCACACGAAGACGCGGCGGCGGATGCGGAAGGTGTAGAGCGGCGGGATGACCCGCGACAGGGGCAGTGCCAAGGCGAGGATCAGGCCCAGGCTGAGCCACATGCGTTCGATCAGGTTGGCCAGCCAGAAGGGCAGGTA
>DASUIK010000228.1:0-8932 GCA_036279795.1 Burkholderiaceae bacterium
CAGCAACAGGACGTGGCCCACGAGGTGGGCGACTTCGTGCTCAAGCGTGCCGACGGCCTGTGGGCCTACCAACTGGCGGTGGTGGTGGACGATGCCGCCCAAGGCGTGACCCACGTGGTGCGTGGCGCCGACCTGGCCGACAACACGCCCCGGCAATTGCTGCTTCAACAGGCACTGGGCCTGCCCACGCCTGCCTACCTGCACACCCCGTTGGTGCTGGCCGCCGATGGGCAGAAACTGAGCAAACAGACCGGTGCAGCCGCCCTGGACCTGAGCGACCCAGTCACGGCCCTGAACCTCGCAGCCCAGGTGTTGGGCCTGCCACCTGCCACGGGCAACGTGGCCGAAGCCTTGACCAACTGGACAACCGCCTGGGCCCAAACCTGGGGCCGATAGAATCGGTGCCCCAAACAGGCTCCCCATGACCGACACCCCAGACCACAGCGACGCCACCACCCCGTTCCGGCGCGTCATCAAAAGTTACGTGCTGCGCGCCGGGCGCACCGGCCCCGGCCAACAACGTGCTTACGAGCAGTTTGGCCCGCGTTTCCTGCTGCCCTACAAGCCCGAGCCGCTGGACACCGCCGCCGCCTTTGGCCGCAGCGCGCCGCTCATCATGGAAATCGGCTTTGGCATGGGCGGCGCCACGGCGCACATTGCCCAGGTGCGGCCGGAGGACAACTTTTTGTGCTGCGAGGTGCATGAGCCCGGCGTGGGCGCACTGCTCAAGCTGTGCGGCGAGCAAGGCATTGAGAACATCCGCATCTTCCGCCACGACGCGGTGGAGGTGCTCGACAACATGTTGCCCGAGCAAAGCCTGGACGGCGTGCACATCTTCTTCCCCGATCCGTGGCACAAAACGCGCCACCACAAGCGCCGGCTGATCCAGGGGCCTTTTGTGCAGCGCCTGGCGCGCCACCTCAAGCCCGACGGCTACCTGCACCTGGCGACCGACTGGGAACCCTACGCACAACAGATGCTGGAGGTGTTGAGCGCCGAGCCGCTGCTGGCCAACACCGTGGCCGACTATGCACCCAAGCCCGCCTACCGGCCCCTGACCAAGTTCGAGAACCGTGGCATCAAGCTGGGCCACGGCGTGTGGGACCTGGTCTTCAAACGCCGCTGAGCCAACATCAGGCGCTGGACGCCACCCGGTTTCGCCCCGCCTGCTTGGCTTCGTAAAGCAAGGCGTCGGCACGGGCCAGCAAGGAAGCGCTGTCGTCGCCTTCGCGGCAAGCCGTGACGCCGAAGCTGGACGTCACCGTCAAGCGCAGCCCATCGTCCAGCGCGATCACTTCTGCCGCAATGCGCGCGCGCAGGCGCTCGGCGGTGGCCACCGCCGAATCCAACGACGTCTCGGGCAACACCACCAGGAACTCCTCGCCCCCGTAACGGGCCATCCAGTCCACGCTGTGGCGCAGCTGCTCGCGCACACTGGCAGCCAGGTGACGCAACACCACATCGCCCACGGGGTGCCCATGGGTGTCGTTGATCTGCTTGAAGTGGTCCAGGTCCACGAACAGCACCGACAAGGCGCGCCCATAACGGTGCGCGCGCTCCACCTCGGAGGGCAAACGCTCATCGATGCTGCGCCGGTTGTAGGTGCCGGTGAGCGCATCCGTCATGGACAGGCGATGGATTTCTTCCACCAGCTGCTCCAGCTGCTCGGTGCGTTCGGCCACCAGGTCGTCCAGGTTGGCGATGTGGCCGCGCAGCCCCGCCTGCAACTTGCCAAAACCGTCGGCCAGCACATCGATTTCATCCACGCGGTCGCTGCGCTGCGACCGGACCACGCGCAGCGGCGCGGTCAGTTGCTCGGGCGTCAGCTCGGCGGCAAAACGGGCCATGCTCTCCAGAGGCGTCTGCAATTCACGCCGCAACATGACCGCAATGAGCACACACAGGGCTGTGACGAGCACGCCATAGCCCAACACCATTTGCAGCGCATTGCGCCAGACCACCGAACGCAAGTGGGCCGGATCGGACACCAGCTCCAGCCGGCCCACCGGCGGGCCGCCACGGGGCGCGGGGATGTCCATCACGTGCGAATGGGCCTCATCGGCCAGGTCAACGTCGCCCGCCTCAAACACCTGCCCGGTGGCGGCGCGCACACGCACGTGGCCAATCTCAGGCCAGCTGGCAATGGCGCGCACCTGCAGCAACACCGCCTGGGGCTCGATGTCCCACAAGGCCACCCCCAACAAAGGCACATGGGTGCTGCCCACCAGCTCCACCACCTCCACCACGCGCTGGCGGTACTGGTACCAAAGCGCCGCCGTCTGCAGCGCCAGCACCACCGCCGCACACAGCGCCGACAACAAGACAATGCGGCGGATGAGGCGCGCCGCGATGGGGCGGAACTTGGGCGAATCGGTCATCGCAACACGCTCAGCGCAACAGCTGCTGGAAACCGAACTCGTAGCGCCGCACCTGTGGGTTCAGCACCTTGCTGTAGCGGCGGTAGTCCACCGGCTCGGCACGGTCACCAAAGCGGGCCAGGAAGATGTCGGCCGTGCGCTCGTTGAACAGGGTGAACATGGAGCGCTCCAGCGACA
Organism: Burkholderiaceae bacterium; assembly: GCA_036279795.1. Lineage (GTDB taxonomy): Bacteria > Pseudomonadota > Gammaproteobacteria > Burkholderiales > Burkholderiaceae_C > Hydrogenophaga. The sequence goes on from DASUIK010000228.1 coordinate 2,556, forward strand.
GCCCTTCATCGGCAAAATCGCGACCCCGGTGGTGGTCGTACACCATCACCAGCGCCCAGGCGCCGGTGATGAAGTGACCGCCGGCCAAGGCCGCCAGGCGGCCCGATTTGAGTGCCGCCATCGCCTCGTCCGAGGTGTTGATGCCACTGAACCAGGCCGTCTTGCCCGGCACGCCGCCGCGCTGCTCCCAAGCCGCCATCGCACCAAACGCCATCAAATCGTTGCCCGCCCACACCAGCCGCGCCTGCGGGTGGCGCTGCCACAGCCACGCGGCCTGCTCCGCGGCTTTTTCGCGCGACCAATCGGCATACACCTCCTGGGCCACCACCACGTCGCCCGCCTCCCGCACGGCACGCCGCATGCCCTCGTTGCGCAACACCGACGCGGTGGTGGTGCGGTCGCCCGCCAAGGCCAACAGGTGCAACTTGCCATCGGGGCCCTGGGCTTTGGCCGCACGGCCTTTTTCAATGAGCGCGCGTGCGGTGAGGTAACCCGCGTCCTCTGCGCGGGGCTCCAGCGAGCCTATCCAGTGCTTGAAGCGTTCGCGTGGCTGCCCGGCGCCGGTGGGCCCGTCCGCCGGCGGCTTGCTGAAGGCCAGGAAACACCGGATGCCACTGCCTTCAAAAATGCGCAGCAGTTCGGCGCCTGTGCCGTAGTCGTTGGAAAACACCACGTAGTCGGGGCGTTGCGCAGGCGGGCGGGCCACCAATTCGCGCGCAAAATCGAACACACGCAGGTGTTCACGCTCCGCGTAAAACACCTCCAGCGACTGACCCAGGCTGCGCGCCGCAGCTTCCATGGATTGAGTCGCCGCCGCCCAATACGCCTCGTTCTTTTTCCCAGGGTTGATGAAAGCCACCCGCTGGGCCCAAGCAGCCTCAGCCAACAGGGCCAACACCATCCCAACGCAAGCCAGCGCGAATTTCATTTTTCTCATTTTTTACCACCCCGACGCACCACTTTGCGTTCCATTGTCAAACTGTATCAAGATCGCCACCGCAGAACCATGGCGAAAATACGGGTAGACCGTTTCGTTCGCTGTGTTGACCCCATGACCCGCGCCCCCCGCCCCAACCACATTGCCGCCCGCGGTGGCCTAGACGCCAGCGCCGTGGCCTTGCCGGGCGCCGGCCCTTGGCCAAGCCTGCTGGATTTTTTGGCCTGGCGGCTGCCAGCTCAAAGCCGCATGGCCTGGGCTGCCCGAATGGAGGCCGGCGACGTGCTGGACGAAAACGGCCGTGCCCTGCCCGCCGACACGCCGTTTTTGCGCAACGCCCGCGTCTGGTACTACCGCCACGTCGAAACAGAACCTCCGGCGCGGGAAAGCGAAACCGTGTTGTTTCAAGACGACATGCTGGTCGTGGCCGACAAGCCCCACCACATGCCCGTGGTGCCCGGCGGGCGTTACGTGCGCAACAGTCTGCTGGTGCGCCTGCGCGAGCGACTCAACTTGCCGCAACTGAGCCCCCTGCACCGCATCGACCGCGAGACCGCAGGCCTGGTGGTGTTTGCCGTGCAGGCCACCACGCGCGCGGCCTATCAAAACCTCTTCCGTGACCGTACGGTGCACAAGGTTTACGAAGCCCATGCCCCCTGGCGCGCCGACCTCCGCTTGCCCCACGTGCAGCGCAGCAGGCTGGCGCCGGTGGAGGGCTTCTTCACCATGCAAGAGGTGCCGGGCGAACCCAACAGTGAAACCCGCATCGAACTGCTGGAACAACAGGACGGGCTGGCCCGCTACCGGCTCACGCCCGTGACCGGCAAACGCCACCAGTTGCGAGCCCACATGAACGCGCTGGGCCTGCCGCTGCTGGGCGACCGCTTCTACCCACAGGTGCAGCCGGCCGACCTGCCGGACGACGCCGAGCGCCCGCTGCAACTGCTGGCCCGGACGCTGGCGTTCGACGACCCGATCACGGGCGAGGCCCGGCACTTCCAGAGCGCACGCCATTTGCTGCCCTTGAGCGCCTGGACCGGCTCGCTCAGGCCTTGATCTCGACGGCGGTGATCTGGTACTTGAAATCGTCGGGAGCGTAGGGGTCCACGCGCTCGCCACCCGTCTCGGCGATGGGGTACATGAAGAAACCCAGCTCCGGACCTGTGGCACCAGGGAGCTTCAGGTCGTGGCCCATGTTCCACGCCAGCCAGTTGCCCTCCCAACCCCCAAACAGACGCTGGTTCACCGGGGCCACGACCGGGTGCTTCGTGGTCTTGACCCACTCCGGGGTTTCCAGGCGCATGACCTTGGCCACGTCGGCCGGGTCCATCGCCACCCAGCCCAGGCCGGTCAGGTGCACCTCGGCACGGCAGTGCTGCGCACTCTTGAGGCTGCTCGGATTGCCGCTCAGTTCCTTGTAGCCGAAGGCCGAGGGCGCGAGGCGGATGCCGTACACATCGCGAGCGGGCAAGCCCACCGCACGACACAGGCCCACGAAGATGGCGTTGAGGTCGGCGCACTTGCCGCCCAGATTGCCCGTTTCCAGCATGGTCTTGATGTCGCCTTCACCGCAGCCGCGCACCTTGGGCTCGCGGTAGGTGTTGGCCACCACCCAGTCGTAAATGGCCTGGGCTTTTTGCACGTCGGTGCGCGCGCCCTGGGTGGCCTTCAGCGCGGTGGCACGCACGATGCCGTCGGTGGGCAGCAGGCGGGTGGGCTGGGTCCAGAAGCGCAGCGTGGCCGCGTCTTCGGCAACGGCAGATTTTTGCGCCCAGTCGGCGGAGCGGTTGCGGGTGCTCACACGGCTGGTCAGCTCCACAAAAGGCTGCGACACGCCGGCGTCGAACTGGACGTGCAGCATCTTCACGCCATAACGGCCATCCTCGGCCAGACGGGCCTGGCCGTTGGTGTGGAAGCCGCTGGTCAGCGAGCGCTGCCAGTCGCTCTCCACTGAGGGCAGCGGCAACCAGACCTGGGTGGCGCCCGACGGCATGAGCATGTCGACGCGGGTGGTGACGTCAAACGTGCGCCAGTCGCCCGGCACGGGCTTGAACTCGCTGCGGGTCGGCGCGGTCTGGGCCAGTGCAGATGAAAACGGGACAGCAGGCAGCGCAGCAGCCACGGACGCGGCTGCCGTGCGCCGCAGGAAAGCGCGGCGATCGGTGGTCATAGAAGAACTCCGGAATAGAAAGAAACGACCGGCGCGTCTGTGAAGGGACACGCCGAAGTCGGGCGCCGATTATCGCCGCAGCAGCGCTTCGATCCAGCCCAAAGCCTGGTGGCTGCTCCAGTCCACCTCACCACGGAGGCGCTGACGCGCCCGTCCGCTGGGGTCGATCAGCACCGTGGTGGGAAACACCTTGACGCCCCAGGCACGCGCCACCTCGCCCTGCGGATCCAATGCCACCGGCAGCGTGACGCCCGCCGCCTGTGTGAACTGAGCAATGCGCCGGGGGCCTTCCTTGAAGTTGATGCCCAACACGGCCACCCGGTCCTCGCCCAGCACCAGCGGCAACTGCTGAAGGGTGGGCATTTCGGCGCGGCAGGGCTCGCACCAGCTGGCCCAGAAGTTGAGCACCAGCACGCGACCTTTGAAATCGGCCAGCGACACGCGCCGACCCGCCATGTCCAACACGTCCAGCGCTGGTGTGGCGGCCTGGCTGGGCCAATCGCTGCGCTCAAAATCGGCCCATGCGGGTGACAGGGCCAACGCACCCAAGCCCGCGCCCGTGACGGCGCGCAGGGCCTGACGCCGGGTCAGGCTCACAGGCGCTCGGCCACCCAGCCCTGCACCGATTGCAGGGCCTGAGGCAGGCCAGACGCATCGGTGCCACCAGCCATGGCCATATCGGGCTTGCCGCCGCCCTTGCCGCCCACTTGTTGGGCCACAAAGTTCACCAGCTCGCCTGCCTTGACCTTGGCCGTGCTGTCGGCGGTCACACCGGCCGCCAGCTGCACCTTGCCACCGTCCACCGCGGCCAGCACGATGGCGGCGGTTTTCAGCTTGTCCTTGAGCTTGTCCAGCGTGTCGCGCAAGGTTTTGGCGTCGGCGCCGTTCAGCACAGCGGCCAGCACCTTGATGCCTTTGACGTCCACCGCCTGGTTCACCAGCTCGTCGCCCTGGCTGGAGGCCAGCTTGCCCTTGAGCGCAGCCACCTCTTTTTCCAGCGCCTTGATCTGTTCCAGCGTCTGGCCGATGCGCGTGTTCAGCTCGGCCGTGGGGGCCTTGAGCGCACCGGCGGCCTGGGCCACGGTGTCTTCCAGCGATTGCAGGTAGGCCAGCGCGCCGGCGCCGGTGATGGCTTCAATGCGGCGCACGCCCGCAGCCACGCCGCCTTCAGCCACCACCTTGAACAGGCCAATGTCGCCCGTGCGTTGCACGTGGGTGCCACCACAGAGTTCGCGGCTGGAGCCGATGTCGAGCACGCGCACGGTGTCGCCGTACTTTTCACCGAACAGCATCATGGCGCCGGTTTTCTGCGCCGATTCGATGTCCATGACCCGCGCCTGGGCGGCCGCGTTGGCCAGGATTTCGGCGTTCACCTTGGCCTCGATCTGGCGGATTTCGGCGTCGGTGACGGGCGCGTTGTGCGCGAAGTCGAAACGGGTGCGCTCGGCGTTCACCAGCGAGCCCTTTTGCTGCACGTGGGCGCCCAGCACCTCGCGCAAGGCCTTGTGCATCAGGTGGGTGGCACTGTGGTTGCGCACGGTGGCCGCGCGCAGGTCCAGGTTGACCGAGGCGGTGACGGCATCACCCACGGCCAGGGTGCCCTGTGCCACGGTGCCGTGGTGACCAAACACATCGGCCTTGATCTTCTGCGTGTCGCCCACGGCAAAGATGGCCGAGCCGGTGCTGATCACGCCTTCGTCGCCCACCTGGCCGCCGCTTTCCGCGTAGAAGGGCGTGGTGTCGAGCACAACCACACCTTGTTGGCCACTTTTCAGTTCGGCCACGGGCGTGCCGTCGAGGTACAGCGCCACCACCTTGGCCGAGGCTTCGAGTTGCTCGTAGCCCACAAAGGTGTTGCCTGCGCCGGTGTATTCCAGCGCCTTGTCCATCTTGAACTTGCCCGCCGCACGGCCCTTGGCCTTCTGCGCTTCCATAGCGGCATGGAACCCGGCTTCGTCCACCGTGAGGCCACGTTCGCGGCACACGTCGGCCGAGAGGTCGAGAGGGAAGCCGTAGGTGTCGTGCAGCTTGAAGGCCACCTCGCCCGGCAGCACCTTCGCGCCGTCGGCCAAAGCTGCATCGAGGATTTCCATGCCGTTGGCCAGCGTTTCGTAGAAGCGCTCTTCCTCGGCCTTGAGCACCTCGGTGATGCGTTGGGCCTGCGACGCCATGTTGGGGTAGGCCTCGCCCATCATCTTGACCAGGTCGGGCACCAGCTTGTGGAAAAACGGCGTCTTCTGACCCAGCTTGTAGCCATGGCGGATGGCGCGGCGCACGATGCGGCGCTGCACGTAGCCGCGGCCTTCGTTGCTGGGGATCACACCGTCGCTGATGAGGAAGGACGTGGCGCGGATGTGGTCGGCAATCACCTTGAGCGAGGGGTTGCTCAGGTCGGCGGTGCCGGTTTCGCGGCCAGCGGCCTTGATCAGCGCGTCAAAAATGTCGATTTCGTAGTTGCTGTGCACGTGCTGCAGGATGGCGGCCAGGCGCTCCAGGCCCATGCCGGTGTCCACGCAGGGTGCGGGCAGCGGGGTGACGGCACCGGTCTCGTCCATGTTGAACTGCATGAACACGTTGTTCCAGATCTCGATGAAGCGGTCGCCGTCTTCGTCAGGGCTGCCCGGAGGGCCGCCGGCCACGTGCGCGCCGTGGTCGTAGAAGATTTCCGAGCAGGGGCCGCAGGGGCCGGTGTCGGCCATCATCCAGAAGTTGTCGCTCTTGTAGCGGCCGCCCTTGTTGTCGCCAATGCGGATCACACGCTCGGGCGGCAGGCCAATTTCCTTGGTCCAGATGTCAAAGGCCTCGTCGTCCTCAGCGTATACCGTGGCCAGCAGGCGCTCCTTGGGCAGCTTGTAGACCTCGGTCAGCAGTTCCCAGGCCCACTTCAGGCTCTCGCGCTTGAAGTAGTCGCCAAACGACCAGTTGCCCAGCATCTCGAAGAAGGTGTGGTGGCGGGCGGTGTAGCCCACGTTTTCCAGGTCGTTGTGTTTGCCGCCAGCACGCAAACAGGCCTGCACCGAAGCCGCGCGCACGTAATTGCGCTTGTCGGTGCCCAGGAACACGTCCTTGAACTGCACCATGCCCGAGTTGGTGAACATCAGCGTGGGGTCGTTGCCCGGCACCAGCGGGCTGGACGCGACCACGGTGTGGCCCTTGGAAGCAAAAAAATCCAGAAAGGACTTGCGGATGTCGGCAACGGTGAATTGGGTGGTCATGGTGTGAGGGCCAGGGTAAGCAACCCGCCATTTTATCGGCTTGGCCAGGGCCTCC
>DASUIK010000229.1:0-5797 GCA_036279795.1 Burkholderiaceae bacterium
CAGCGCCAGCAGGGCAGCCAATCCTTTGTTCATCGCATAACCTCAGACTGATATTTGCGCGAAAAAAACGCCCCGGTGGCACACCGGGGCGCGGGCGTGGGGTCAGGCCAGGGTGTCGGCCCAGATGTTGCGAGCCCAGGCCAGGGCGTAGCGGCCTTCCAGTTCGCTGGCGGCCGACGACAGCCCGCCCGAGCCGGGCACCGTCAACATGGTTTTTTGGGCGGCATCGTAGCGGTGGACGCTGGCCACGTGCACCACGTCCTCGTCGGTGACGAAGCTGTAGCAGGTGTTGGCGTAGATGGGCAGTTGTGGCGGCTCTTTGCCGGCCAGCAGCGACACCACGGCGGCCGCACAGGTCTTGCCGTGCTGGTTGGCCATGTGGCCCGACTTGGGCATGGCCGGCGCGATCTGGATCGCATCACCCAGCACGTGCACGTTTTTGGCGGCCTTGGATTCGAAGGTCAGGAAGTCCACGTCGCACCAGCGCTTGTTGGCCGTGGCCAAGCCGGTTTTCACCGCGATGTCACCAGCTCGCATGTCGGGAATGACGTTGAGCACGCCGGCCTTGAAGTCGTCGTTGAACTCGAACTTCAGGGTGTTGGTGGTCACGTCCACGTCGGTGACCTTGTGTTTGGGCCGGTATTCGATCATGCCCCTGTAGTGCTCGTCCCATGCCTTCATGAACAGGCCTTTTTTCGACGTGATGTCGTCGTTGGCGTCGAAGATGACGACCTTGCTCTTGGGCTTGGCTTTCTTGAAGTAGTTGGCCACCATGCAGGCGCGCTCGTAGGGTCCGGGCGGGCAGCGGTAGGGGGCCAGCGGGATGGACATGGCATAAACGCCACCATCGGGCAGGGCTTCGAGTTGGCGGCGCAGCGCCACGGTCTGCGCGCCGGCCTTCCAGGCGTGCAACACCTTGTCTTTGGCGGTCTGGCTGGCCATGCCGGGCAGGCTGTCCCACATGAAGTCCACCCCCGGGGAGACGATCACGCGGTCGTAGGGCAACTCCGTGCCGCCCGCCAGTTTGACCACCCGTTTTTCCACGTCGATGCTGGTCACCGTGTCGCGCACCAGCTTCACGCCGTGGCGTTTCTCCAGGTTGTCGTAGGGCGTGGTGACGTCGGCAATCGTTTTGCTGCCGTTGATCACCAGGTTGGAGATGGGGCACGAAACAAAAGCGGCATTGGGTTCGACCAGGGTCACGTTGACCGTGTTGTCGGAAAACAGTCGCAGGTATTTGGCGGCGGTGGCGCCGGCATAGCCTCCCCCGACGACGACCACCTTGGGGCCGTTGCCACCAGCGGTGGCACAGCCCCCCAGCACCCCCAGGCCCGCAGCGGCAGAGCCCACGCCCAGCGTTTGAACAAATTGACGGCGTTGCAGCATGGTGGGCTCCTTACTTCTTCTGGGCGGCAAAGTAGGCCGCGATCTGGGCGATCTGCTCGTCGCTGTAGCCCTTGGCAATTTGGTGCATCAGTGTCGCGGGCTTGCGGCCACTCTTGAAGTCCATCAGTTTCTGGACCATCTCGTCCTTGTCCTTGCCGGCCAGCGATTCCATGCCGGGCTGGGCGCGGCCATCGGTGCCGTGGCAGTTGGCGCACGCGGCGGCCCACACACGCACCTGGTTGACCTGCGCCTGAGCGGGCAGCATGAAAGCACTGGCGGTGACCAGCGCGAGGGATAGGGACCAATGGCGCATCAGCATCTCCTCGAAGCGGCGCAACCTAAGGGTTGCTCTGTGAAAGCGGGTGAAGCAGTTGAATATAAGCAACCACTATTTTGATGGTGCTCAACGGATTGTGAAACAGGGGACAAACCCGAGGGCGGGCCGCGAGCTTAGCGCAATGCCCGCGCTTTTGCTCGGTCAGCCAAGCGCTTGGATGTCGATTCGCATTCGGGTGGAGAAGGATTCGCCCGGCGCCAGTACCCGCAGGCCCAGCGCCTCAATGGCATGCCCTTGCGCATGCAGCGCCCAGGCGTTGTTCACGTGGCTCACGGGTTCCACGGCCACGAAGTCCCGCGTCGGGTGGGTATAGACCACCAAGTGCCTGAGGGGCGCGCTGATGCGCACCTCCAGCGTGTCATCGCGCAGGTGGGCCACACCCGTCCAGCCGTCGAAGCAGTGGTCCACGTCCAGCGAAGCACAGTCGGTGTCCAAACCCGAGTTCGGGCAGTGTTGGGTGGGCAGTTTGTCGGGGCCCATCTCCCAGCGGCCACTGGCCTCGAACCGCAGGTGGCTGTGTGGCCGTTTGACGAAGTAGGGGTGCCAACCCAGCCCCACTGGCGCCGACGTGGGTGACTGGTTGGTGATGGACAGCGTGAGTTCGATGGCGCCGTCGAGCAGCTGCAGCGTCTGCGAGGCGTCGTACGCAAATGGCCAGTGGTGCTCGGCGCGGTGCTCGTGCGCCAGCATCAGAAAGTGGTCGGACTGTTCCAGCACCTCCCACGGGCGCATCCAACCCACCCCGTGGATGGCGTGGGCCTCGGTGAGCGCGTGTGTCACCAGTGGGTGGCTCGTGCTTTGCCATTCCAGCCTGGCCTGGCCGATGCGGTTGGAAAACGGCACCAGGGGAAAGCTGCCGCAGTCCCGCACCGAGCGCAAGGTGTCGCCAGGGGTGGAGCGCAACACGGGCAGCCCGTTGCACCACAGGCCGGCAATGCAGCCGCCCAGGTCTGGGCGCACGTCGCAGCGCAGGCCGCCGTGCCGCAGGGTCACAGCAGTGGTCATGCCCGGATCAGTTCAGCAACGCCTGGGCGAATTCGCGGGCGTTGAAGGTTTCGAGGTCTTCGAGTTTTTCGCCCACGCCGATGAAATACACAGGCACTGGTTTTTCCATCGCAATGGCGGCCAGCACGCCGCCTTTGGCGGTGCCGTCGAGCTTGGTGACCACCAGGCCCGTGAGCTGCAAAGCCTCGTCAAAGGCACGCACCTGGTTGAGCGCGTTCTGGCCGGTGTTGCCGTCGATGACCAGCAGCACTTCGTGCGGTGCCGTGGCATCGGCTTTTTGCACCACGCGGCGGATTTTTTTCAGCTCTTCCATCAGGTGCAGCTGCGTGGGCAGGCGCCCGGCGGTATCCACCAGCACCACGTCCTTGCCGCGCGCACGGCCTGCGCTCACGGCGTCAAAACTCACCGCAGCGGGGTCGCCACCCTCCTGGCTGACGATGTCCACCAGGTTGCGGTCGGCCCACACGCCCAGCTGTTCGCGCGCGGCGGCGCGGAAGGTGTCGGCCGCGGCCAGCAGCACCGAGGCGCCCTCGGTGGCCAGATGTTTGGTGAGCTTGCCGATGGAGGTGGTTTTGCCCGCGCCGTTGACGCCGGCCACCATGATGACCGTGGGGGTGTGTTCGCCGATCACCAGCGGTTTTTCCAGCGGGCGCAACAGGTCGGCCAGGGCTTCGGCCAGCAGGCCTTTCACGGCGCTGGGCTCGGTGGCTTTGGCTTCTTTCACGCGGCGCTTGAGGTCGTCCAGCAGGAACTGCGTGGCCTTCACACCGGTGTCGGCCATCAGCAGCGCGTCTTCCAGCTCTTCGTACAGCGCGTCGTCGATGCGGGTGCCGGTAAACACCGTGGCGATGCTGGAGCCGGTTTTGCGCAGACCGGCCTTGAGGCGGTCCAGCCAGCCAGCGCGGGCTGCCGCAGGCGTGGGCTGGGGAACGGGGGCGGGCATGGACACCGGCTCTGGTGCAGGTGCAGGTACGGGCGCCTGTACAGGCGCTGGCGCTGCGAGTGGCACGGGAGCCGGCTTGGGGACAACGGGTGCCGGCGTCGGCAGCGTCACTTGGGGCGGGGCCTCCGGAGTGGGCACAGGAGCAACCACAGGTGTGGGCGCCGCTGGCTTGTCCGCGAACGGGTTGCGCAGCCACGACAAGCCTGAGGCAGGCGGGGGCGGGGGGAGCGGCACCGGCGCCACCGGCGCGGTTGGCTGGGCCTCGGGACTGCTGACCACCGGCGGCGGGGCTTTTTTCTTGAAAAAACTGAACATTGGCGCGTTTATAGAATCGGTTGCATTCTATGAAACCCTTCATCCACCGCTGGGCCGCGTTGCTGCTGGCCGCCTTGCTGTCCCCTCACACGTGGGCACAGACCGAGCGTTTCACCCTGGCCAATGGCCTCACGGTGATCGTCCAACCCGACCGCCGTGCCCCCACCGCTGTGCACATGCTGTGGGTGCGGGTGGGCTCCATGGACGAGGTGGACGGTGCCTCAGGCGTCGCGCACGTGTTGGAGCACATGATGTTCAAAGGCACACCCACGGTGGCGCCCGGCGAGTATTCGCGCCGCGTGGCCGCCCTGGGGGGCACCCACAACGCCTTCACCAGCCGCGACGCCACGGTCTACCACCAGCAGGTGCCTTCCGATCAGGTGCTGGCGGTGATGGCCTTGGAGGCCGACCGTTTTGCCAACAACCAGTGGAGCGACGACGAGTTCCGGCGCGAAATCGAGGTCATCAAAGAGGAGCGTCGCCAGCGGATCGAGGAGTTGCCCCGGGCGCGCTTTTACGAGGCCTACACCGCCCAGGTCTTTCTGGCCAGCCCGTACCGGCGCCCCATCATCGGCTGGATGGGTGACATAGAGTCCCTCACGCCCGACGACGCGCGCGCTTTCCACCGCCAGTGGTATGTGCCTGCCAATGCGGCGGTGGTGGTGGCGGGCGACGTGGACCCGCAGCAGGTGCGCGTGTGGGCCGAGCAGACCTACGGCCGCATCCCGGCGCGCGCTGTGCCCGAGCGCAAACCCCGCGTGGAGCCGGCCCAGCAAGGCCCCCGCCGATTGGAGTACCGTGCCCGTGCCGAGCAATCGGTGATCACCTTGGGGTGGAAAGTGCCCAAGTTGCGCGACCCCGCCGCCACCGACGCTGAGACGCAGGACGCGTTGGCCCTGACCCTGCTGGCCAGTGTGCTCGACGGCTACAACGGGGCCCGCCTGGGCCGCGCCCTGGTGCAGGGCGAAGGCGGGCAGCGCCTGGCGGACAGCGTGGACGCGGCTTACGGCCTGTTGGGCCGTGGTCCCCAGCTGTTTTCGCTGACCGGTGTGCCAGCGCCGGGCGTGAGTGTGGACCAACTGGCCGAGGCGTTGCGCGCACAAGTGCGGCGTGTGGCCGAACAAGGTGTGACCGAGGCCGAACTCCAACGCGTCAAAACCCAGTGGCGAGCGAGCGAGGTCTACAAGCTCGACTCGGTGGTCAACCAGGCGCGCGAACTCGGCAGCTATTGGCTCAATGGGTGGGGCTTGGATGCCGGCGAACGCCTGTTGCAGCGGCTGATGTCGGTGACGCCTGCGCAGGTGAAGTCGGTGGCGCAGCGCCTGTTTGACGAACGACAGCTCAACTTGGGCGTGCTGGTGCCGGAGGCCAAGCCATGAAAGCCGTGAAGATGTTGCAAGCCGTGGCGCTTGCCCTGGTGGTCCATGGTGCGCACGCCGCTTTGCCCATTCAGCAGTGGACCCACAGCAGCGGAGCCCGCGTGTACCTCGTCAGCAGCCCCGCCATCCCCATGTTGGACGTGTCGGTGGACGTGGATGCCGGCAGCCGGCGCGATCCGGCCGCCCAGATCGGCCTGGCACGCGCCACGGCCAGCATGCTGGACAAAGGCGTGCAAGCCGCCGCCGGGCAGCCCGCGCTGGGCGAAAACGCCTTGGCCGAGGCCTGGCTGGACATCGGGGCCCAGTTTGGCGCCAGCGCCAGCAGCGACCGCATGTCCTTCTCGCTGCGCACCCTGACCGAGCCGGCCTTGCTGGAGCGGGCGGTGGCACTGGCCGCGCGCCAGATGGCGCAGCCGGCCTTTCCCGCCGAGG